>DASPGW010000195.1 GCA_035620395.1 Desulfuromonadales bacterium
CGGACCACCTCGGGGATGTCGCTCCGGTCGAAGGCGGCGGTCACGGCCTGGCGCATGGCGGTGAAGGCCTGCTGGTCCTGGTAGGGACGCACCCCGGCATTGAGGTTGTGGCCGCCGAGGTTGAGGACGGCATAGGTGAATTCGTCCTGGTTCCAGGTGATCCTGGAGCGGATCAGAGTGCGTCCGACACTGAGCTGCATCCGGCCGCTGGGGAACTTCTCGAGGGTGCAATTCTCAGCCGTGTAGCAGTGGATGCCGTGGACGTGGGATTCCTCCGGACGACAGGGTTCGCCGAAGCCGGAGACGATGGCGTGGTGGGCGGCAACCCGGATCAGGTCGAGGCGCGTCGGCTTGACCTGACTCTGGTAGATGCGGGCGGCGTTGCCCCAGCGGACCAGGTTGCTGGGGACCTTTGTCAGCCGGGAGAGAAACTCCCCTTCCAGGTTGACGCCGCAGGCCTCTTCGGCCAGTTGCAGCACGCGGGCGGCGTAGGCGAGCACCTGGGTCGTCTCGATTCCCGACACCTCGTCGAAGAACCAGCCGCAGCTGGTGTACATGAGCATGGCGTGGCGCTGCAGCTCCAGCAGCCGCAGCGTCTTGATTTCTTCCGCCGGTGTGAGTTGGCGGCCGGCCCGGCGCTGCAGGAACTCCCGGACCTTTTCCGGGGCACGGTCGAGGATGACCTCGATATAGGCGTCGCGCGTCCCCCAGGGGTCGGCGCAGAGGGGGGCCAGCTCCTTCTCAAAGAGCGGCGCCAGGCTGTCCCGCAGCCAGTCGAGGGCCTCGCGCAGCGGACCGCGCCAGGCCTGGTTCCAGCCGGCGCCGCCGCCGATGTGGCAGCCGCAGTCGGAGCGCCAGCGCTCGACGCCGTGGGCGCAACTCCAGGAGGTCTCCTCGACGATCTCCGCCTCGAAGGTCGGTGGGCACGCTTCGAGAAATTCGCCGAAAACGGTGACTTTCGCCAGTTTGCGGCTTTCGATGAAATCGAGGCAGTAGGCGAGAGCCATCTCGCCGAAACGGTGATGGTGTCCGTAGCTTTCGCCGTCGGTGGCGATGTGGACCAGTTGCGCCCCGTCCCGCTCGGCGAAGTTCCCGACCAGTCGTTTGGCGAAACGCTCGCCGTCCTCCAGCAGGCCGCTGAAGGCGACGTCGCGGGCGACAGGGCCATCGTAGAAGAAGAGGACGATGCTGGCACCCGACGGCAGACGGCAAAGATAGGGGCGCGTCGGGTCGACCCGGCCGTCGCTCACGTCTTGCCAGCCCTTTTCGCCAAGCTTGCGCACCCGGCTGGCCTGGTGCGGGGCGAGGATGGTGAAGGCGATTCCCTGCTCCGCCAGCAACTCGAGCGTCTCCGTGTCGACGGCGGTCTCGGGGAGCCACATCCCTTCGGGCGGCCGGCCGAAGCGGTGGACGAAGTCGTCGATCCCCCAGCGGATCTGGGTCTGCTTGTCACGGCGGTTGGCGAGCGGCATGATCATGTGGTTGTAGGCCTGGGCGAGGGCCGAGCCGTGCCCCGAAAAGCGCTCACGACTGATCCGGTCAGCCTCGATCACCGCCTGGTAGGTCGTCGGCCGACTCTTCTCCAGCCAGGAGAGGAGGGTGGGGCCGAGGTTGAAGCTGATGCCGGCGTAGTTGTTGACGATCCGGCTGATCCGTTTCTTTTCGCCGAGGATGCGCGCGGCGCTGTTCGGCTCGTAGCACTCGGTGGTGATCCGCTCGTTCCAGTCATGGAAAGGATAGGCCGAGTCCTGCAGCTCGATGTCCTCCAGCCAGGGGTTCTCCCGCGGCGGCTGGTAGAAATGGCCGTGGATGCAGATGAAACGATTCATGTGGATGCCTCGGTTGTTAAAGTGTGCAAATCATTGCTGTTCGACCGGCGTTGCCGAATGGCACCACCCGTTTCGGCGGCGAAATGCTCTTCGCCTTGCGCCTTTGTTCAACACCACGACCATCGGCTTACCTGGCGACCGCACTGGGGAGTGTGGCCAGCAGGTGGTCGGCCAGCAGGGAGAGGGCCAGATAGCGATCAGCAGTGGGGTAGAAGATTCTTGTACCGCCGGTGCCGCCCACCCTGCCGCCGCCCCGGTCGCGCCACAGTTCCCTGCCATCTTTGGCCGAAACCATTCTGGCTGCGGCTTCTATGTCGATCACCGGCGGCGGCTGCCGGTCGCTTAGCGTCTCGCTGATGAAGAGAAAGTCGACATGGACCTGGAGTGTCGCATCGGTTTTCTCCCCATCGGGCGTCAAATCTACCTGGTACCCTTTGGTTTTCAGAACCGCCGCGAGCCGCTGACGGAGTTCACTGTCCAGGTCGATGTTGTATGGTGGTTCGTAGCGCCGTTCGAAGCTCACCGCTGGCAGGTGGATGACACGGATGCCGGCGTCCCGGAAGTCCGGGGCGAGAACCAACGGTTGCCTTGGGGTGGCACAGCCCCCCACCAGAAGGGCCAGCAGCAAAATGATCAGATGAACCCGCAGTATTTTTTTTGCGTTCATCGATTTAAATCTCCTGCTCTCGTCAAGCGAGAGATCGAAGCTTTTCCTCATTTTACCATAGTAGAGAGTAAGGAGCTGTCCACGAGGGGGACTTTGTTGCCATGGCGCGAATCGCTATTGACAGCAAGCGTCCCGGGGAGTATGTAAGGGTGGTCGGCAATCACAATTTCAACCACACTAGGGAAAGGAATTAACATGAAGAAACGCATGGTGGCACTGTCGGCCGCGGCAGTGCTGTTGATGGCAAGTGGTTGCACCGCTCAGGAAAAGAAGCCGGAGCTGAACAGCACTAAGGACAAGGTCAGCTATGGCATCGGCTTGAACATCGGCAAGGATTTCAAGGAGCAGGGTATCGATATCGACGTCAATCTCCTGGCGCGCGGGATCAAGGATTCCCTGGCCGGCGGCGAGCCGGCACTGACCGAACCACAGATGAAGGAAGCTTTCGAAGCCTTCCAGAAGGAAATCGTCGCCAAGCAGGAAGTCAAAGCCAAGGAGATGGCCGACAAGAACCTGAAGGCCGGCGAGGCTTTTCTGGCGGAAAATGCCAAGAAGGAAGGCGTAGTGACTCTGCCGAGCGGCCTGCAGTACAAGGTGCTCACGGAAGGCAGCGGCAAGACCCCCAAGGCGTCCGACACGGTGACGGTGAACTATCGTGGCACCCTGATTGACGGCAATGAGTTCGACAGCTCCTACAAGCGTGGCGAGCCGGCCACGTTCCCGGTCAGCGGTGTGATCGCCGGCTGGACCGAGGCGCTGCAATTGATGAAGGAAGGGGCCAAATGGCAGCTCGTCATCCCGCCCGGTCTCGCTTACGGGGAGCGGGGAGCCGGGCCGGTCATCGGACCGAATTCCACCCTTGTCTTCGAAGTGGAACTGATCAAGGTGCAGTAACGAGTGCCCTTGCCGCCTGACCCGAGCGCCCCTTCAGCCCGTTGCTGAGGGGGCGGCTTTTTTTGCCGGTCGCGGAGGTGTGCTGGTTCGATTCGTGCGGGAAGTACCCCGAAAAAGATGCGGCAGCCTTGGTCTGGATCGTTTTCTCAGGTAAAATCGAATTAAAGCTGCGATGGGCACCGGCCTTGCGCCGGCATGTCTCTGACGGTTGCAAAGGGTGAGGGAGGTTCCAGATGCTCAGGAAGAAAATTCTCCTGACCGATGACGCGGAACTGCTGCAGGCACTGGAAGGCTCTTTTTTTCGTCGGGCCGGTTTCACCCTCCTGGTGGCCGACAGCGGCGAACGGGTGTTCGAAATGATCGAAGAGCAGGACCCGGTGCTGGCCATCCTGGCCCTGGATATGCCGGACCGGCAAGGCGATGCGATCTGCCGGCGGGTGAAGCAAGATGCCATCCTGCGCTCAACACCGATTATCCTGGTGGTAGATGCCGGCGGTGAGGAAGTGGCTTCCTGCTGCCGGGAGGCGGGCTGCGACGATATCCTTCGCCGGCCGATCGACAGTCAGCAACTGCTGACCGCGGCCTGCCGGGTCCTCAACATCATCGAAAGGAGTGGCCCCCGGGTCGAAACCCGCTTCCCGGTGCATTGCGGGCGGGACCCACGCAAGCTGCAGCCTGCCTGGGTGCTGAACATCAATGCCGGTGGACTCTTCGTCGAGATCGAACGCCTGCATCCCGTCAATACCCTGGTGACTCTCGAGTTCACCCTGCCGGGGCATACCTCGAGCATCCGGTGCAAGGGGCGGGTGGCCTGGGTCAACCATCCCGAGTGGATCAAGACTTCCAGCCTGCCGAGCGGCATGGGCATTCAGTTCCTCGACCTGGCCGAGGAGGCGGCATTGGCAATTCGCGAACATGTCGAAAAGAAGACCTCCGACGGGTAATGCCCGCGGCGGTGTATTCCGCTTCCCGTTGGCAACGGCAGGGAGTGTTCGGTGGAAAATGGCAGAGACAGCGGAGGTGCTGGATTTCTGGTTCGGGGGTCTCAGGGAGGGGAAGCCGGTGCCTCCCGAGCGTATCGCCCTCTGGTTCGGTGGCGCCGGGATGACCGACCGTCAGATCCGCGTGCGGTTTGCCGCCGACGTCGAACGGGCCGGCGCGGGCGGATATGATGGCTGGCGTGCCTTCCCGCGCGGAACCCTCGCCCTGCTCATCCTGCTCGACCAGTTCCCGCGCAACATTTATCGCGGTTTCCCCAGCGCTTACGCCTTTGACGGCAAGGCCCGCGAACTCTGCCTGGCGGGGCTGGACGCAGGCCAGGACCGCGAGCTGATCACTGTCCAGCGCGCCTTTTTCTATCTCCCTCTGGAACACGCCGAAGACATCGCTCTGCAGCAACAGTCGGTGGCCGCCTTCGCTGAGTTGCTCCGGCAGGCCCCAGCGACGCTCAGGGAGCTTTGTCGGAGCTTTCTCGACTATGCGGAGCGGCACCGGGCGATCATCGAGCGCTTTGGCCGCTTCCCGCACCGTAACGCGTCCCTTTCGCGTCCCTCCACCGCCGAAGAAGAGGCCTTCCTCCGCGAGCCCGGTTCCTCCTTCTGATTCTGCAGGACAATCAAACTGATGCTGAGAGGTGCCATCAGGCGGGCCGGTCGCGGAAATCGCCGCTGGCGATCCGGATACCGGTGATCTGCGGGCAATTCCAGTAGTAGATCCAGGCGGCGGTGCGACTGCCGTCGGCCAGGGTAACGGTCGTGCGCCGGCGCAGATAGATGCTGTGAGATTCGTTGTCAGGATCGTATTCTTCGAGCGCGTCGACCTCTCGCAGCGTCTGCGCGTAGTGGCGCGGATCGAGGTAAACCAGTTCGCCTGCCACTGTGCCCCGACCCGGTTCTACATAAGGATAGCCGCCGTCGGCAACGAAATAAAGCTGACCATCCGCCGTTGCCGCAACCTCGTCGACGGTTCGCCCGGCAAGGTAGCCGCGATAGTTCTTTTCCCCGGGGCGCAAAGTACCATAGACGAAGATCGGCAACCTCTCTGCCGTCATTGCTTCGCCTCAGTTGGAGTGAACAGTGGGGTGGAACCTAAGCGTCGGCATCCTGCCCTCTGGCGCCGGTCTCCGCTGCCAGCCAGTCGATCGCCGACTCCAGGTCGCAACCGCGGGCCAGTTTGACCAGGCCGACCACGTCGCCGCTGGCGCCGCAGCGAAAGCACTGGAAACCGCCATTCTGAATGACCAGCTCAGGGTTTTCTCCTCCTTCCGGCTGGCAGCCAGGGCAGAAGAAATGCTTGCCACTGCCGAAAATCCCCAGGTCGGCGGCGATTTTGCGCACGGCGGCGCGGTCCCGGATGCGATCGTCCCATTCACGGCGATTGTCTGGCATGGCGGCAGCCTCCTGTCGCAGCCCGCTGCGATCCGAAATTCGTTGCGTTATCCGCAATGGCTCAGGCTCTGCCACACTATACCATGGCAAGATGCGGACGCATCCCCGTTCGATGGGAAAAGGAAAGGCCGCCCTTCAGCATGAGGGCGGCCTTGACCAATGATGCAACCGGGGTCCGGTGTGGGTCCTTTATCCTTCGGCCTTCCACTGGCCGTGCAAATTGCAGTATTCGCGGGCGGTAACTTTCCGGGCGCTGATCGGGAAGACCGCCTCCGGTTTTTCGCCGGGATGGAGAAACTGTCGGTAAGCCTTGCCGTCGGCGAGCAGTTCGATCCACTCGATGTAGTGCGCTTCTTCCATGGGGTGGGCGATGCTGCCGACCCGGACGGTAATTTTGCCGTCCCCAATCTCGATGACGGGAACGTGTTTTTCCTTCGCCGCGTCGACGGTATTTTCCTCCATCAACTTCATTTTCTGGTTGCAGCAGACCAGAGGGGCAGCGCCGGCATGCAGCACCTCGACGATGTTGCCGCAGATTTCACACTTGTAGACTTCCAGTTGTTTGGGCATGAACGCGTCTCCTTGGGTCGTATGGTTTTTGAGTCACCAAATGTACCATATCGATGGCAATGCGCAACCGGTCGCCCGCGCGTCACGCTTGCCAGCGTCTGGTGCCCCAACCGGCCGTCGGGAAAAGTTCGGATTTGAGAATTCTCCTCTCCTTGTATAAAGCCACATGGGTGCCCTGCCTGAAAATGCTGAGGACCTTTAAATGCCTGAAAATATTTCTGATCTTTTGCCGCGCAAGATCGGCGAAAATTTTTAATTTTTTTCCCATTGCCAAAAAATCCCGGCCAGTATAAAAGTTAATCCATTATATCAAGCAAATCTTTTCCGAATAGGTGTGGCATGAGGTTCGTGTGCATATCTCTATCGGTGGTTGTTCTTTTTGCCCTGTCGCCCCGCTTTCTGCAGGCGTCGGAGATTGTCCGGCCTATGGAGCAGGCCGGGACCGATGTCGCCTTCCTGCTCAATCTGGCCCGTTCGGGAAAAGTTGAGGCGCAGGTCCTGCTTGGCGAATACTTCCTTGACCGCCGGGAATATGCTGAAGCGTTGCCGTGGCTGCGTCTGGCGGCCGGGCAGGGGGAGGTTGAGGCACAGCGTCGTCTGGCGCTGATGTATGAGACCGGCCAGGGCGTGCCGCGCGACTATGAACAGGCTGCCTTCTGGCTGCGCTGTGCTACAGCGCAGGGAGACCCTCTCGCCGTATATAAGGAAGGGTTTTCCTACGCAACAAGTGCCGGCGTTCCCTGACCAGTCAGCAGGTTTTTAATTGTTCAGAACAGTGAATGGGGACCCGCTGCTCAGCGGGTCCCCATTTGATTTGCATGGAGCGGTTAAAACAAGAAAAGGCCCCGAACGGGGCCTTTTAGGGAAGGGGAAATCTGACGATTACTTTTTGTGGCAGTCGCCGCACTTGGTCGGGCCAGCCGCTTTGGTCTTGTGGCAGTCCAGGCAAAGGGCGTGCCCTTTGTCTTTGCCGAAAGCACCGATCTTGCCGGGCGCACCTTCACCGTGGCAGACCTTGCACTCCATCGATTCGCTGTGTTTCTTGTGGTTCATGGTGATGTTCCCGTTCTTGGCCGTGAGCGTGACAGAGTCGACGGCCAGGGCGGTCGAGGCAGCGAAAGCGACGAGCATTGCAGCAACGAGCAGTTTCTTCATGATTCTTCTCCTCCTGATTGTGGGAAATATTAATGCGGAATAACTTTAATAAAAATAATTAGATTTTGTCAAGGCAAAAGCTTGGCAAAAAACAGGGGCCGACACAATGTGCCGGCCCCTGTTTTTTGCCAAGTGGAGCCACCCATCGGATTTGAACCGACGACCTACTGATTACGAATCAGTTGCTCTACCAGCTGAGCTAGGGTGGCGAATGACTATGAGGTTCATGTATTTAACGTATATCGGCCGGGATGTCAACGGGTTTTGGGGAAACACGGGTTGGCGGACTTGCGGGCCGAGGGGATTGTGGGTAGAATGCCGGCACTTTCACGCAGGAGAATTTTCATGGACCTCCCTCCGTTTTTTTTCGCTAGAACCGGTATGGACAACACGGGCATCGCCGCCACCATCAACGACCGGGTTGCTGTCGCCGGATCGCACATTGCGAAGCTGATCGAGGAGATCGCTGGATGAGGCTCCCCTCCCCGCTGTTGGAAGGGCGTTTGCTCCGTCGCTACAAGCGTTTCCTCGCCGATGTGGAACTGGCCGACCGCCGCCTCGTTACCGCCCATACCCCCAACACCGGCAGCATGCTGCAATGCGCCGTCCCCGGCCATCGCGTGCTCGTCTCCATCGCAGGAAACCCGGCGCGCAAGCTCGGCTATACCCTTGAGTTGATCGAGGTGAACGGGCACTGGGTCGACACCCACACCCACCGCACCAACCGGGTAGTGGAGGAGGGGCTGAGAAACGGGGCGATCGCGGAACTCTCCGGCTACCGCATTATCCCGGAGTCCCGCTACCATGACAGTCGCATCGATTTCCTGCTGGAACGCACCGGGGAGAGGGCGCTGGTCGAGGTGAAGAATGTCACCCTGACCGCTGCCGCAAGCGTCGCCTGCTTTCCCGATGCCGTCACCATCCGTGGTCAGAAGCACCTTCGCGAACTGATGCGGGCGCGCTCCGAAGGGTACCGGGCGGTGATCTTCTTTCTCGTCCAGCGAGGCGAAGCGACGGCCTTCGCTCCGGCCGACACCATCGATCCCGAGTACGGACGACTGCTGCGCCAGGCGGCAAAAGAGGGCGTCGAAGTGTTGGCGTACAAAAGCGTCGTCACTCCGGAGGAAAACAGGGTCGGGGAGAGGATTTCGGTGATTCTTGAGACCTGAGGACAGGGGTCTTGCTGTCTCCCGCCCTCGTCATCCGTCATCAGTATTTTGGCACTCTTCACCAATCATGGATTCCATGCGCGCCGTTGGCCTGATCACCGAGTACAACCCTTTCCACAACGGCCACCTGCATCATCTGCAGGAAAGTCGCAAGGCGGCCGATGCCGAAGTGGCAGTGGCGGTGATGAGCGGGCACTTCCTGCAGCGCGGTGAACCGGCCCTGGTGGACAAGTGGGTGCGCACGAGGATGGCGCTCGCCGGCGGTGTCGATGTGGTAGTGGAACTCCCCTTCCCCTGGGCCTGCAACAGTGCGCCGCGCTTTGCCGAAGGGGCAGTGCGCTCGCTAGACGCCCTGGGCGGTATCGACGCCCTCTGCTTCGGCAGCGAGGCGGGCGAACTCGGGGGCCTGCAGGCCTGCGCCGACCTGCTGCTGCGACACGAGGACGTACTGAGCCGACGCACCGCCTCTCTGCTGCGCTCGGGATTGACCTATCCGGAAGCCCGGGCGCAGGTGCTGGCGCCACTGACCGACGACGCCGCGCTGGCCGAGCTGCTGAGCACCCCCAACAACATCCTCGGTATCGAGTACCTCAGGGCGCTGCGCCAGGCCGGCAGCCCCATGCGGGCGCTGACCATTCCCCGGATCGGCGCCGGCTACCATGATGTTGAGGCGGTCGGCGCCATCGCCAGCGCCACCGGCATCCGCCGCCTGCTCGCCGAGGGGGGCGAGGTCGCTCAACTTCTTCCCGAGCCCGTCCGGCCCATCCTGCAGCAGGCCCTGGCCGCCGGCCGCGACATTGACGAAGAGATTCTGCACCGCCTGCTGCTGGCGCGCCTCGGCCGCGGGGCGGCGAGCCTGACTGCGCTCTATCAGGTCGAGGAGGGGATCGAGAACCGTCTGGCCGAAGCCGCCGACACCAGTCGCAGCTACCGGGACCTGATCGACGCCGTCAAGGCGCGGCACCTCACCCGCACCCGCATCCAGCGCCTGCTCAGCTACATCCTCAACGAGGTGGGACGTGAGGAGATGGAGGAGTTTCTCGTCGCCGGCCCTCTCTACCTGCACTTGCTCGGCTGTACGCAGAAGGGTCGAGCCTTCCTCGCCGGCAGCCGCAAGCGCCTGGGCCTGCCGCTGGTGGCCAACTATTCCCGCCTGCATGCAACCCTCAAGCGCCACCACGGCGCGCAGACTTCACGCTGCCGTCTGGCCGAACGGATGCTCGTTTTGGAAACCCGCGCCACGCGCAACTACACCCTGCTGATGAAGAGGTGGGAGGGAGGAAGCCGGAACCGGGATTTTTTCGAAGAGCTGAGATTCGAGGGGGAGGGGTTGTAGGGGCACCCCTTGCGGGTGCCCTGGTTCGGGCAGGCACAATGCCTGCCCCTACACAATCAGGTTCGGTAGTTCATTGGTGTCGTCGTGCTTGGCCGGGAAATGCCCTTCAAGCAGTGCGCCGCAGCGACCGATGGCGGTGCAAAGGGCGTCGCAGGCGCGACCCTCGTGGATGCCGGTGGTCACCGTCTGGACGATTTCGTCCCAGGTGTGCAGGGGGACGACGTTGTTGATGCCACGGTCGGCCAGGACGTAGACGCGGTGCTCGAAGAGGGAGATGAGGATGAGGATGCCGGTTTCGTCGCGGGTGTGGTGCAGTCCCTGCTCGAGAAAAGCGACCATGGCCTTCTCCTCCACCTCGGCGGTGATTTCGGCCGGGTGGACCAGCCGCCGCTTGAGCGCCGGCGTGTTGCGGATAAGCGCCTTGAGGAGGAAATAGAGGGGGAAGAAGCCGGCGAGAAACACCCAGACCGAAGCGCCGCCGAAATACCAGCTCAGCAGACTCGCACTGGCCAGGGCAAAGCTGCCGGCGCCGACGATCTCGGCCTGCGGGTAGTCATACGACTGATCGACCACCATCGGCACGACCTCCCCGCTGGTGCTCTTTTCGACCGCCCGTACCGCCGCCTCGATGCGCTGCTTTTCCGCTTCGCTGAAGAAATCCTTGGATTTGGGCATTGGTCAACCTCAATGTTCAAAACCTGCACGCGGATAAAATCTGATCCAATCGGATAAAATCAGATAAAACGTTGATCAAATGGGTTTGAACCAACGCTATTTAATCCGCCTTTATCCGATTTGATCCGCGTGCAATGGTTTAAGCCTTTGATTGTAGCTCCGTAGGCCGGGATAAGGCGTCTTTTGCCGTACCCTGCGCATTCTTCGCAAACCCTGAGCAGGCCGGAAACGCTGCGTTTATTCCGGCCTACGAAAAATAGGGGTCCTCACCAACTCCCCGACGACCCGCCGCCGCCGAAGCTGCCGCCTCCCCCGGAAAAGCCCCCGCCGCCACCGAAGCCGCCACCGCCGCCGAAGGGACCGCCGACCCAGTAGCCGCCACGCCGATGATGACCGACGCGAGAGCGTTGGCCGGCGCCGAGGAGAGCGAGGCCGGGTCCGAGAAAGAGGAGCAGGAGCAGGGTTCCCCAAGGGCTGCGCTCCTTTTTCTTGTCGACGCGACCGGTCCCCTGGTACTCGCCGCGCACCGCCTCGGCCATGGCGGCGACGCCGGCGGTCACACCGCCGTCGAAGTCGCCCGCCTTGAAGCGCGGGGCGATCTCCTGATCGACGATCCTGCCGGCGAGCAGGTCGGTGAGGCGCCCCTCAAGACCGTAGCCGACCTCGATGCGCATCTTCCGTTCGGCCTTGGCGATCAGCAGCAGGGCGCCGTTGTCCTTTCCCTTCTGGCCAATTTCCCAGGCCTCCGCCACCTTCAGCGCATATTCCTCCAGCGGTTCCCCTTCGAGCGTCGGAACGGTGAGGACGACGAGTTGGGTGGAGTCGCTGCGCTCGAAATCGCGCAGGAATGTCTCAAGCTTCACCACTGTTCCCGGCGAGAGGATGCCGGCCCGGTCGTTGACGTAACCGGTCGGTCGGGGGATCTCCAGGGCCAGGACAGTCGTCGGCAGCCAGAGGACCAGAAGCAGCAGCGGGATGAGACGGCGCAGCGGCATCCTAGAAATTCACCTTCGGTGCCTGCTCGGCGCCGGCCTGGGCCTTGAACGGTTCCTTGCGCTCGAGGTGCAGCAGGAAATTGTTGGTCAGATTGTTGGGGAAGGTGCGGATCGAGCTGTTGAAGGTCTGCACCGCCGCGTTGTAGCGCTGGCGGGCGACGTTGATGCGGTTCTCCGTCCCTTCCAGCTGGTGCTGCAAATCGAGAAAGTTCTGGTTGGCCTTGAGGTCGGGATAACGCTCGGCCACCACCAGCAGGCGCGAGAGGGCGCCGGAGAGTTCGCCCTGTGCAGCCTGGAATTTTTCCAGGGTCGCCGGGTTGCCCAGGTCCCCGGCCGAGATGTTCATCTGGCCGACTTTTGCCCGGGCTTCGGTGACGGCCTGCAGGGTTTCGCGCTCGTGGCCGGCGTAGGCCTTGACCGTTTCCACCAGGTTGGGGATGAGGTCGGCGCGGCGCTGGTAGGTCGCCTCGACGTCGGCCCAGGCGGCGAAGACCGCCTCCTCGTTCTGCTGGATCTGGTTGTAACCGCAGCCGGAGAGCAGAGGAAGGGCGGCGAGCCCGCAGAGGATGAGCAGCATCAGACGTCTACGCATAGCGTGTTGCTCCTTTTGAATAAAATCCGATTGTTAAATGATAATCTCGCAAGAAACAAAGCCATCAAGGCCGGTTACGATTGAGTCAATATAGGCATCTGAGGCGCTATTGTAAAGGGCGTTCCGGCGGGTTCTACTGTTTAACGGATTCATCGAGAAGAAACTCCGCGCCTCGCGCCGCCTTGTCGACGAGTTCCGGCGACTCCAGTTCCTTCTCCGCCGGTGCGGCGCCCAGTTCCCGGAACTTGCGGGCGGTGATCAACACCCGTGTTTCCAGCGAGGCGACCGCCTTGTTGTAGGAGTCGACCGCCCGGTCGAGCCCCTTGCCGACGCCGGCGAAGTGGCCGGCCAGGGTGGCGATGCGTTCGTAGAGGGTACGGCCGAGGTCGCTGATTGCCTGAGCGTTCTCGGCGATCTGCTCCTGGCGCCAGCCGTAGGCGACAGCCCGCAGGAGGGCGATGAGGGTGGTGGGGGTGGCGAGCAACACCCGATTGTCGACGCCGAATTCGATGAGCGAGGGATCCTGCTCGAGGGCGGCGGCGAAGAACATCTCACCGGGGAGAAAGAGGACGACAAATTCCGGAGTGGGCTGGAACTGGGCCCAGTAGCCCTTGGCCGAGAGTTTTTGCAGGTGGCTGCGGATCTGCCGGGCGTGGTCCTTGAGGCGCGCCCGTTTTTCGTTCTCGTCCGCCGCTTCCAGTGCTTCGAGGTAGGCCTGCAGGGGGGCCTTGGCGTCGATGACGATATTCTTGGCGTTCGGCAGCTTGACGAGCATGTCCGGGCGCAGCCGGCCCTCTTCGGTGGCAGTCGATTCCTGTTCGGCGAAGTCGCAGTAGGCGAGCATTCCCGCCATCTCGACTACCCGCCTGAGCTGGATCTCGCCCCAGCGGCCGCGCACTGTCGGCGTTCGCAGTGCCTTGAGCAGGCTGGACGTCTCGCTCTCCAGCTTGAGCTGGGTGGTGAGCAGCGACTTGAGCTGCTCGTCGAGGCGGGCATAAGCACCGGTGCGGGCCCGCTCCAGATCGTGAATCCTCCCGTCTACCTTGTCGAGAGCCTCCTTCAGCGGTCCGACCAACTGGCCGATTGCCTGCTGGCGAGACTCCAGGTCACCGCGAGCTCCCTCCTGAAACCTCTCCAAGGTACTTTTTGCCAGGTGCAGGAATGCCTGGTTGTTGCTCAAGAGCGCCTCGGCCGAGAGTGCCTTGAAGGCATCGGCCAGCTTCGTCCTTGCCTCGTCGAGCAAGATGAATTTCTCCGCGGCGGCTTTGCGCTCCTCTTCCAGGCGCGTCGCCAGTTGTGCCAGGCGGGCCTGCAGCCCGGCATTTTCGGCACGCAGTCGGATCGTTTCGGCAACGCTGCGCTCGAGAGCGGCTCCCGCCTCCTCGGTCTGCCGGTCCCGCCCTGCGATCCGCTCCTTCATGGCGGCCAAATCGGCAGCCAGTTCCAGACGCCCGGCTTCACGGGCATGGGCCGCTCTTTCGCGCAGAATCAGCCAGGTAGCCAGGGCGCCGAGCAGGATGCCGGCGATGAGGGTGACAGGCAGGGTGAAGGAGACCATTGTTGGGTAACTCCGCGGTGGGCCGGCTGGATATTTTTCGCGCCAACATAGCAGTGCGGAGCGCCGGCTGCAAGGCAAAAGGGGCATTTTCCGGCTTCTGCGGCCCGACGGCGTCGAGTGATCGATTCAGCCCCTTCGGTTCGCAGGCCGTGCCGATTGCCGGCCGGGACACGTTGTTCTACACTAAAAGCAGGAAAGGATTTTTCCGTGTGAGCGGCTGGCGGGGGGAACTGGATCCAAGGCCTCGCAATGGAGCGAATAAATGCCGAGGAAATATGGGGTAACCCTCGTGATGATCCTGACCCTGGTTCTCGGGGCGCCTGGCAATCTGTTCGCCTTTCGCTGCGGCAGTGGGCTGGTGGAAAAGGGAGACCGGAAGATTGAGGTCCTGAAAAAGTGCGGAGAGCCCGCTTCGGTTGACGAGTGGGAGGCGATCCGGCGTACGCCGACCTCCCGGTTCGGCCTGCGGACAAGCGGTCTGGAGAAGGTTCGAGTCGAGGAGTGGACCTACAACTTTGGCCCGCAGAAATTTCTGCAGATCTACCAGTTCGAAAACGGCGAGGTGGTGGAAATGAAGTTCGGTGATTACGGTTTCTGACCCGGTTCCAGGCATCCTGCCGGCAGTTGGCGTTCAGCCCCGCAAATCTCTCGAAGGCTGTGCTGAAGCTCTTTCAGACCACCCTCAGTCAGCTCTGTGGGCGTGCCGCAGGCAAGACAGGTTTGCCGTCTGCCGAGTGAAAAGTCTGCCAATTTTTGTGACTGGACTTTTCGACATTCCGGGCACTCGAAGTTGATCGACAGCTCCATCTTCGCCACCTTCCGGAGGGTTTTTGTTGGCAGATACTAATAGTCTGCCAGAGCCATGAATGCGTGACAAGTAAAATATTTGCGGGACCTGGAAGGTTCGGAGAGACAAAAAAACGGGGAACCCGGTTAAGGATTCCCCCAGTCGGAGGAAGGGAAGGGGCCGTCCCTCCGGCTATCATGATAGGACACCTGCCATCTCCTGCAGGGGAGGAGAAACTTTCGCATTGCGTTTTAGGTGGCGAGGGAACCTTCTGGCCTGCATGAACATTAGGGTAATTTATATGTTGGTCCTTGCCCTGTTGTCAATGATTTTCCCGTAAAAAACCGGTAAATAGAAAAATAGTTCAGATGCTGAGCCGAGTTCCTCCGTTTTTGCAGATTGCGGATGGCGGCAGGACGGGTCAAGGGAATGGGTGACTCACTCGACGACTGAAACGAAGCATGTCGGCAGGCGGATGTGTCCGATACAGCGGTGCCCCTTCCTCTTGGAAGTTGGTTGACACCTGTGCTAGGATGAGGGCAAGAAATTGCCCGGTGGAGCAAATTGATTCGTGAGTAAAAAGATGCCGTCAGGGGAAGTCCGCGTCGCTGAAAAAAGCCGAAGCCGGACCGCAAATCCCCCGCTGTTCAAGGTATTGATGCACAACGATGACTACACCACCATGGAGTTTGTGATCCAGGTGCTGGAGGGTGTTTTCCGCAAACCACCACCCGAAGCGACCCGGATCATGCTCAATATCCATGTCAGAGGAGTCGGCATGTGCGGCATTTTTCCGTTCGAGATTGCCGAAACCAAGATCGAGGAGGTTCATGCCCTGGCCCGCAAGGAAGGGTATCCTCTCAAATGCAGCCTCGAGGAGGCCTGAAGGAAGCCTGATGTTCAACCAGGACGTGCAGATCACATTTTCTCTGGCCGTGCGCGAGGCCCAGCGGCGCCACCACGAATATCTGACGACGGAGCATGTGCTTTATGCCATGCTCTTCGAGGAACATGGCCAGGAGGTTATCGTCAATTGCGGTGGCGATGTGGCGTCCCTGCGGGAGTCGCTGGAGGGCTATTTCAGCCAACATCTGCAGACCGGTTCCACCGACGAAGAGGCGTTGCCACAGCAGACGCTGGGGTTGCAGCGGGTGCTCCAACGGACGGTCGAGCACATGCAGGCCGCCGGCAAGAAAGAGATCACGGTGGGAGATGTGCTTGCCGCCATTCTTGAGGAGCGCCATTCGCACGCGGCCCATTTTCTCACCGAACAGGGGGTCAGCCGCCTTGATGTGCTCAACTATATTTCCCACGGGGTGAGCAAGGTGCCCCAGGGCGGTAGTGCCGAACCGGGGCCCGGTTCGGAAGGCGAAGCGGCGACGCCGGCGAAGGGGACCCCGGCCCGGGATCCGCTTGCGGCCTTTACCGTCAATTTGCTGGAGCAGGCCCGGGCCGGCAAAATCGACCCCCTCATCGGGCGCGTTGCGGAACTGGAGCGGACCGTTCAGATCCTCTGCCGGCGGCGTAAAAACAACCCGCTTTTCGTCGGGGATCCAGGGGTGGGCAAGACCGCCATCGCTGAAGGTCTGGCGCTCAGGTTGCATCAGGGCGAGGTTCCGGAGTTGCTGCGGAAGTGCGAGATTTATGCCCTCGACATGGGTGCGCTGCTGGCCGGCACCAAGTTTCGCGGCGACTTCGAGGAGCGGCTCAAGGCGGTCATCGCCGCCCTGGCGAAAAAGCCCGAGGCCATCCTGTTCATCGACGAAATCCACACCATCGTCGGCGCCGGTGCCACCAGCGGCGGTTCGCTCGATGCCTCCAACATCCTCAAGCCGGTCCTCGCGTCGGGGGAGATGCGCTGCATCGGGTCCACCACCTTCGAGGAGTACAAGAACCTTTTCGAGAAGGACCGGGCACTTTCCCGCCGCTTCCAGAAAATCGACATCCTGGAGCCGTCCGTGGAAGAGACGGTAGAGATCCTTAAGGGGTTGCGCAATCACTACGAGGAGCACCACGGCGTGCATTTCAGTGATGAGGGGTTGCGTGCCGCGGCCGAACTCTCCGCCCGCCATATCAACTACCGTCACCTGCCGGACAAGGCAATCGACGTCATTGACGAGGCCGGCGCCTACCTGCGCCTGCATCCACAGGAGAAGCGGACGGTCGGGGTGGCTCAGGTGGAGGCGGTAGTGGCCTCGATGGCCCGGGTGCCGGTGCGCAGCGTCTCGGCCGCTGACCGGCGCCGGCTGCGCAGTCTCGATCGCGACCTCAAGCGCCATGTCTTCGGCCAGGACGAGGCGATCGCTACCCTCTGCCGCTCCATCCTGCGCTCCCGGGCCGGGCTCGGGCATCCGGAGAAACCAATCGGCTCGTTCCTCTTCACCGGCCCCACCGGCGTCGGCAAGACCGAGGTCGCCCGTCAGCTCGCCCAGCAGATGGGGGTGGAATTTCTGCGCTTCGACATGAGCGAGTACATGGAGAAGCACTCCGTGGCCCGGCTGATTGGCGCGCCGCCCGGCTATGTCGGTTTCGACCAGGGTGGTCTGCTGACGGATGCCGTGGTCCGCAATCCCTACGCGGTGCTTCTGCTCGATGAGGTTGAAAAAGCCCACCCGGACCTTTTCAATATCCTGCTGCAGGTGATGGATCACGGGACCCTGACCGATAACAACGGCAAGAAGGCTGATTTCCGCAATGTGGTGCTGATCATGACCAGCAATGCCGGTGCCCGTGAAATGAGCGCCAACCCGATAGGCTTCGGCGGCGGTACGCCCGGCAGCCCCAAGCAGGCAGTGGAGAAACTCTTTTCCCCTGAATTCCGTAACCGCCTCGACGCGATCATTCCCTTTCATGCCCTGAGCGAGACGGTCATGGAGAAGGTGGTCGACAAGTTTCTGGCCGAGTTCAGTGGCCGACTGGCGGAGAAGAAGGTGACCCTCGCCCTTTCCCCCGCTGCCCGGCGCGAATTGGCTCGCCGAGGCTATAACCCGCTCTTCGGCGCCCGGCCGCTGGCCAGGCTGATGCAAGCGGAAATCGGTGATGTCATTGCCGGCGAAATCCTCTTCGGCAGACTCAGCCGGGGAGGGGCGGTCCGCATCGGCCTCAAGGCCGGCAAGCTCACCTTCGACTATGCGTAAGACAGGCGCGGGGCGAAGGGCTGAAGGCTAAAGGTTTTTGCCTCTGGAGCCTCTACCCATTTGCCTTGAGCCTTTTGCCGGATTTGCAATGCCCGTCTACCAGCTCATCGACCAGCCGGTTTTTCCGCCCCCCGAACTTGCTGAACAGGGTGGGCTGCTGGCCATTGGCGGGGACTTGTCGACGCCGCGCCTGCTCCTTGCCTACTCCATGGGGATTTTCCCCTGGTTCAACGAGGGTGATCCGATTCTCTGGTGGTCACCCGACCCTCGCTGTATCCTCGAACCAGCCGAATTGAAGGTTTCCCGCAGTCTCGCCAAGGTCCTGCGCCGGCAGGAATTCACCGTTACCTGCGACCAGGCCTTTGCGGGGGTAATCGACGCCTGCGCCGAGATGCGTCGGCAGAATGAAGGGACCTGGATCACTCCCGGGATGCAGCAGGCTTATGTTCGGCTGCACCGCCTGGGCTATGCCCATTCGGTGGAAGTATGGCGGGATGGCGAGTTGGTCGGGGGCCTTTATGGAATCTGCATGGGGCGATGTTTCTTCGGCGAGTCGATGTTTCATCGGGTGGCCAATGCTTCAAAAATCGCAATGGTCGAACTTGCCCGGCATCTGGTCGCCCGTCGGTTCGAACTGATCGACTGCCAGATGCCGACACAACATCTGATGTCTCTGGGTGCCCGCACCATTCCCCGGGATGCATTTCTCCTTCGACTGCGACGGGGTGGGGTCACCCCTTCTACCATGTTGCCACCCGGCACATTCTCTTGAATATCCTCCGTCCATCTGTCGGATAAAGGTCTGGCTAAAATTCAGGCAATCGGCTATCAGTGGCCTTGCTGGCAGGCTTGGCCCTCCAGCCGCAGGGAGTTCCTCACAGGGTTTTCCACGAAGCTGTGGATTGGTCTGGATCCATAAATTCTTTCAGGCGGTTGAATGATTGTTGCGGGATTTTTTGGGGGTCTGTAGATAAGGGGAATAACGTTAAAGACTCCGTGCTCAGCTGTTCCACCTGGGCTCTTTGGCCGCATCCCCGGCCTGCCGGATCAGTGCTTCAATCCTTTTCTTGTCAGCATCGAGGATGCAGATGAACTGCATGCCGGCGATGCGCCGGTGGTCACCCTCGGGCTCGTTCAGCCAGACGACCTCGTTGAGAGCGCAGATCGGCCGGCTGGCCGGTTCGAGTTGCAGCAGGATCAGGCAAAGATCGCCAGCCTCTATCGGCGGGGCAAGTTCGAAGCGAATGCCTCCGGCACTCAGGTTAACGTGGGTACGGGGGAAGGGAGGGAGCTTGGAGAAATCCTGGGTCTGCTCAAGGATCTGCAGATTTTTTTCCCACTGCTGACGAAAGGAACGAAGGGTACCTCGCCCCTTGGTATAGCGAAGGCCAACATTTATGTCGAGGCGCCGGTGCAGGCGACGCTGGAAGACTTGCAGGCCACTGACGAGTTCTACCCGGATACGATTATCGGCAACGTGTTGCTGAAAACGCCCGGTCAGTCGCAAGCCAAGACCAAGGTGATCGGACATCAGTTCCAGTGGCATGCCGGCGGCGAAGGGATAGCCTTCCTCCTCCCTGGTCGGGGAAGTCAAAAGCAGATCGAAACAGCCTGAGTCGCTTTCCTGGAAAGTCGCGCTAAGGGCTTCGAATCGTCCAGTCGATTCTGCGACCCGTACGAGAATCTTCTGTCCGGGTTTGAAGTATCTGGCGTAAACCATAAGCGTGAAGTCTGCTGCCTGGTCAAAGAGAAATTGGCTGGCGGGCCGCCCTGCGCAAGGAAACGGCAGCAGGAAGGACGAACGGCGGGGTGCAAACGGCACATCCAGGGAAACTTCCTGCCGACCACCCGATTGTTGGCTGTGGCTGTGCATTATACAGAAATTAATTCGTCGGCAAACCCTTTAATTATTGGATCGCCTTTCCGCTTCCAGCAGGACGAGTCGACCATGCAGATCGTCGACAAACTGCCGGGCTACCCGTCCCGAGCGGGCCCCCCGGTTATGCGCCCAGCGCAGAGCTTCGGTGTCGAGATCCCGGGGTGTGATTTGCAGTTGTCGCTTGTTGCTGAGGTGGCGCACGATGGTCAGGTAGGTTTCCTGTGCCATGGGATAAAAGCCGAGTGCGATGCCGAAACGGTCGGAGAGGGAGAGTTTTTCTGCCACGGCCTCCTCAGGGTGGATCTCTGCTTCGTCGGTGTTTTCCTGGAGCCGTTCCGGCAGCAGATGGCGGCGGTTGCTCGTGGCATAGATGAGAACGTTTTCCGGCCTCGCTTCGATGCCTCCTTCCAGCAGGGCCTTCAACTCCCGGTAGCCGGCCTCGCTTTCATCGAAGGAGAGATCGTCACAGAAAAGGATGAAGCGGAAGGGCTTTTCCCGCAGACAGGCAGTGATGTCCGGCAGTTGAAAGAGATCTTCCTTCTGGACCTCGACCAGCCGCAGCCCCAGTTCGCCGAACTCCCTGAGCAGTCCCTTGACCGCCGACGACTTGCCGCCGCCCCGTTCCCCCCAGAGCAGGATGTTGTTGGCCGGAGCGCCGTGCAGGAACTGCCGGGTGTTTTGCAGCAGGCAGGAGAGTGTCCGCTCAATGCCCAGCAAGTCGGCGTGGTCGGGAAGGTCGGGATGGGACACTGCCGCCAGAAATCCCTCATTCTTGTGCCGTCGCCAGCGGAAGGCGATGAAATTCGCGAAAAGCTCCGGGTCGGGTTCGTAGGTCGAGAGGCGTTCTTCGAGGTACTCCTCGCCAAGATCGAGAAGGCGCTCGAGGCGTTCCAGCAGGTAATTCCAGTCGATGTCGATTTCATCCAGCGGCACATTTTCCTCCGGTACAAATCATCATTTTACCATAGCAGATTTGAAGTGTCCGTGCAGCCCGTTGCTGTGAGCGGGCCCTCCGTGCTAAGGTTCTGCGGCTGAGCAGTGGAGGTAGCGTGAAAAACCTAAAATTCGAGCTTTTTGCCGTGACTGCACCAGGGCTGGAGGCGGTCTGTGCCCGGGAGCTGGCGGCGTTGGCCATGGCCGATGTACGACCGGTCAGCGGCGGTGTGGAATTCACCGGGGAGTTGCGTGACCTCTACCTGGCCAACCTCTGGCTGCGCACCGCCAGTCGGGTGGTGGTGCGACTTGGCGGATGCAGAAGCCGTGATTTTCCCGAACTCTTTCGCAAGGTTTCGCGGCTTCCCTGGGGGCGTTTTATCCGGCCGGAAACCCGCGTCATGTTGCGGGTCGCCAGTCACCGTTCGCGTCTCCAGCACACCGGTCGCATCGCTGCTACCGTGGGTGAGGCGATCGACCGGGCGCTCGGGCGTCCGGCACCGCCGGCCGACGGCCCCGAACAACTTGTTCTGGTCCGTTTCGAAGACGATACCTGCCTCATTTCAGTGGATAGCTCGGGCGCGCTGCTGCATCGCAGAGGCTATCGCGAAGAAGCTGCCCATGCTCCCCTGCGCGAGACTCTGGCGGCGGGTCTACTGCTGCTGCTCGGCTGGGATGGCTCGGTCCCTCTGCTTGACCCCATGTGCGGTTCGGGAACTCTCCCCATTGAGGCCGCCCTGATTGCCGGCAACCGGCCTCCGGGCGGCCAGCGAGAGTTCGCCTTCATGACCTGGCCCCGATATCGACCAGGGCTTTGGCAGGTGCTGCTGGCCGAAGCTGCGCGGGGCGAACGGGAGAGCGACGTTCCCATCCGTGGGGCCGACCGTGATCCCGTTGTGCTGGCTGCCGCCCGCCGCAATGCCGAGCGGGCCGGCGTTCAGGGCAGGATCGACTTCTCCCCGGGCGAGTTGGGGCAAACCTCGGCCGCCGGGGGGATCGGCCTGCTGCTGTGTAACCCGCCTTACGGACAGCGGTTGGGTCGCGAGACGGATCTGCGGCCGCTCTTCCACACTCTGGGAGAGGTCTGCCGGATCGCCCTGCCGGGCTGGCGGGTGGCTTTCCTCTCCCCTTCAGGTCATCTTGCCAGGGCCACCGGTCTTCCTTTGCGTCCGGTCGCGGTTCTGAGCAACGGGGGGATTGCGGTGACTCTCTGGACAACTTGAAAACTTTTTGTTGATTCCCCTTGTAATCGCGAGGGAATTGAATTAGTATTCCCCTTTACCTCGGCGCTTCAGTGCCCGGGGTTGAAGATAAAGAACGGAAAGCGAGGTGATTCTTTCGTGGAAATCCAGGTCGTCGACAACAACGTCGAGAAGGCCATCCGGGTTCTCAAGCGCAAGCTGCAGCAGGAAGGGCTCTTCCGGGAAATGAAGCAGCGCAAGTATTACGAGAAACCCAGCGTCAAGCGTAAGCGCAAGGAAAAGGAGGCCCAGCGCCGCCTGCGCAAGAAAATGCGCCTGATGAGGACCGATTGATCCATCGCATTCTCAGATAGCTGAAACAGGAAGAGCCGGCCCATGTGGACCGGCTCTTCCTGTTTCAGGGGTGTTCGGGTTTGTTGCCTCAGCGTGGCAGTGCAGGGAGTTCCAGCCCCGCCATTTTCTGGACCATGCGGACCACCTGGCAGCTGTAGCCGAATTCGTTATCGTACCAGACGTAGAGGACGCAGCGGTTCCCTTGGACGATGGTGGCCAGCGAATCGACCACCCCGGCATGGCGTGAGCCGACGAAGTCGCTGGAAACGACCTCGGGGGAGTTGGTGTAGTCGATCTGGTTCTGCAGCGAGGATTCGAGTGAAATGTCGCGCAGGTAGGCGTTGATTTCCGCCACGCTGGTCTCCTGGTCCAGGGTCAGGTTGAGAATCGCCAGGGAGACGTTGGGGGTCGGCACCCGGATGGCGTTGCCGGTCAGCTTGCCGGTCAGCTCCGGTAGCGCCTTGGCTACGGCCTTTGCGGCGCCGGTCTCGGTGATGACCATGTTGAGGGGGGCGCTACGGCCGCGCCGGGAGGACTTGTGGTAGTTGTCGATCAGATTCTGGTCGTTGGTATAGGAATGACAGGTCTCGACATGGCCATTGATAATACCAAAGCGGTCGTTGACTGCCTTGAGAACCGGGACAATGGCGTTGGTGGTGCAGCTGGCGGCCGAAAAAAGCCGTTCAGCCTCGGTCAGCAGTTCGTTGTTGACGCCGAAGACGACATTGGGGATGTCCCCTTTGCCGGGTGCGGTCAGGACGACCCGGTCGATTCCCCTGGCTTTGAGATGCCGTCCCAGCCCTTCGCGGTCGCGCCACTTGCCCGTGTTGTCGATGAGGATGGCGTTCTGGATGCCGTATTGGGTGTAGTCGACGTTTTCGGGAGCGTCGGCGTAGATGATGCGGATCATGTTGCCGTTGGCGATGATGGCATTCTCTTCTTCGTCGATGGTGATAGCCCCCTGGAAGTGGCCATGGATCGAGTCGCGGCGCAACAGGCTGGCGCGCTTGACCAGGTCGTCCGCGCTCCCTTTGCGGACTACGGCGGCCCGCAGGCGCAGCTTGTCACCGCCACCGGCCTTCTCGATCAGGATGCGAGCCAGCAGTCGGCCGATGCGGCCGAAGCCATAAAGAACGACGTCGCGCGGTTCGCTGAGCAGTGAGGCCTTGCCGGTGTTGATCTCGGCCAGTTCCCGGCGCAGAAACTCATCCAGGGTGAGCCCCGCATCCTGGCTCTGGAAGCGGACGGTCAGCTTGCCGATGTCGATCCGGGCGGGTGCCAGCTCGAGGCGGCTCAGCGCCTCGAGAACCGGATAGCTCTCCCGCACCGAAAGTTCGTTCTCCAGAATTTGCCGGGCAAAGCGGTGGGCCTTGAGGATGTCGATGGTCGAGCCATTGACCAGGGAGCGGCCGTAAACGGTGGTGACAATGCCGTGATTGCGGTAAAGGCGCCCGATCAGGGGCAGCATCACTTCGGCGAGCTCTTCGCGGTTTTTCCAGTCCTTGAAATAGTAATCCTGCTTCGTCGTGCTCATGCCGGTTCCTTCCTCAGAAAAAATCCCGCCGCAGCGGGTGCTTGGATGTGAAAGATGCCGTATCCTAAACGAATGCCCCCCTGTTTTCAACCCCTTTTCGGCTTATTAATCACGACTTTGGGCTGGACTTGGACCCGGTGAGCTGATATTAATTACTCCGACTGCGCAAGGCGGCCTTATGCCGAAGATGTCACTAATGAAACTGAGGAGGTCGAAGTCTATGGGCGAGACGGTGCATTATAGTGAATTGGGACTGGCCAACACCCGGCAGATGTTCCAGCAGGCGATGGCCGGCGGCTATGCCATTCCGGCTTATAACTTCAATAACCTCGAGCAGTTGCAGGCGATCGTCATGGCCTGCGCAGAGACCGCTTCGCCGGTCATCATTCAGGTGAGCAAGGGAGCGCGCGATTATGCCAACGAGACGATGCTGCGCTATATGGCCCTCGGCGCGGTTAAGATGGCCCGGGAGATGGGCTCGAAAATCCCGATCTGTCTCCATCTCGACCACGGTGATTCTTTCGAACTGTGCAAGTCGTGCGTCGACTCGGGGTTCTCTTCGGTGATGATCGACGGCTCCCATCTCCCCTATGAGGAGAACGTTGCCCTGACCCGCCGGGTCGTGGAATATGCCCACGCCCGCGACGTCAGCGTCGAGGGGGAACTTGGCGTACTGGCCGGCATCGAGGACGAAGTCTCGGCCGAAACTTCCACCTATACCAAGCCCGAGGAAGTCGAGGATTTCGTCCGCAAGACCGGTGTCGATTCGCTGGCCATCTCCATCGGCACCAGCCACGGCGCCTTCAAGTTCAAGCTCAAGCCGGGCGAAAGCGCACCCCCCCTGCGTTTTGATATCCTTGAGGAGATCGAGCGGCGCATCCCCGGTTTCCCCATCGTGCTGCACGGCGCCTCCAGCGTCGTGCAGGAGTATGTCGAATTGATCAATGCCTACGGCGGCAGGATGGAAGGAGCGGTCGGCGTTCCCGAAGAGCAGTTGCGCCGTGCCGCAGCGAGTGCCGTCTGCAAGATCAACATCGACTCCGACGGACGCCTGGCGGTCACCGCCCGGGTGCGCGAGTATCTGGCCAAGAACCCTGGCGAGTTCGACCCTCGCAAGTACCTCGGTGCGGCGCGCAAGGAGCTGGTCAAGCTGATCAAGCACAAAAACGAGGCAGTGCTGGGCAGCGCAGGCAAGGCTTAGCGTCGATCGCCGCTATTGCGGCTGTCAGCCGCCAACGGGCGGCATCAAGAAGCTATGAACAGTCGTTCCGAAGCATTGGGACGACTGTTTTTTTACATAAAGAAAGAAATATTACCAAACTGGTCTTTTATTGGAGCTCGCAAGATGCTATATATTGAAGCAAGCGGAAGTGAGTCCTCCTGAAAGGTGCTGGCGAAACAAAACCGCTTTCAGGTGTCCCCGGATGAGGGAGCAGCTGATGCCAGGAGATGGGTTCCAGAGGAGGGAAATGTGGCTGCTTTTATGCTGCCCCTGAGGAGTCCGCCATGCAGAAACATCCCAATGAGTTTACCCGCCATCAGATACTGAAGTTTTTTTCGAACAGGCATTTTGAAATCAAGGTGGTAGCCGTCGAAAACAGCTATGTCATTTTCTTCCGTCGTTTCAGCTTTGCCGAAGCCTGTATTGTCGATGATCCAGCAGGGCGACTGATTTACGACAAAGCTTCAGGAGACTGGACCCTCTACTGGATGAATGGTTGTTTTCATTGGCATCCATATGACCGGTATGGAAGACTGGACCAGGCGCTGAAAGCGATGCTCGATGATCAGGCCGCCAGTCTTTTCCAAAAGGTTTTGTAGGGACATCGAGCAAAAAGGCCGCCTTCCGGGCGGCCTTTTTGCTGTCCGGTTATTTTTCCGGAGGCATCTTCGGCGGCACGGTCTCCATTGCTGGTTCCGGGAAAGTCACCTCCACCTTCTGCTCCTTGCCGTCGCGTTCAATCTGCAGGATGCTTCGGTCACCTGGCCGCTTCTGCTTGACCTCGTAGATCAGATCATAGTTCTCAGCCAACGGTACCCCATCAAAGACGAGCAGCACATCGCCTGTCAAGAGCCCCGCGGCTTCGGCGGCTGAGTTCGGCAGCACCGCTTTCACCCGGACTTTGCCCTCGCCCTCTTCGAGCATGACACCGAGTCTGACCCCAGGCCGGACAAGGTCTTCATACTCGGTGAAGAGCAGAAAGTCGTAGGGCGGCATGGGGAATCGGGGGACCTCCACATCCATCATCCGATCCCGCTTGTCATCGGGGATAACCAGTTCTTTTGAGCCGATGAGAATGTAGGAGGTGGGCAGCCGCCGGAAGACCCGCCGGGGTATCCCGAAGCCGTGACGGATATGGTTGCCGCCGGCTACCACAACCATGCGCCGGGTTTTCCCCGCGGGGCTTTCCAGGTAGCGGACGACACTTTCCGCCATTGTCTCATCCCACAGGGTCTGTACCCGCCGGAATCCCTCGAGACCGCTGTTCCCGTGGCCGTGGTCGCTATACATTGCCGTGACAAAGGCGCCATGATAAGGGTCCTCCCGATCCATCTCCGGTAACCGTCGCCGCTCTTCATCGCTGAGTGCGTCGAACTCCTGCCGCGCTGCAGATTTCACCAGGCTCTTCGGCGCGTTCAGGCCGATGACCGGAATTTTTTGTTCACGGGCGAAGTCGAGCAACGGCCGGTAGTAGTCGAAATCCATCTGCCACTGTTCCTGCCAGCGGGACTGTTTCACGAACGCCTTTTCTGAAAGTTCGCCGCTCACCCAGCGGTCGAGGATCTCCTGCTGATCGGGGGTGAACATCTCCATGCCGAGAGCAACCCCGCCGGGGTAGCGTCCGGCCATTGCCTGCAGCACCGTCAGTTCCAGGCGGTGCGAGGCGGGATTGTCGTGGGTCTCGCCGACGTAGACGATGCGGGCATCGGTCGCCACCGCCAGCATCTGCTCTTCGCTGACGTAATAACCGGTGGGAAAGTGCAGGATGTCGCCGACGGCCGGTGGCCGGGAGGGCGGGTAGGGGGCTTCGGGATTGCCGCTCATCTGTGGTCCGACGGCACAGCCGGCAGCCAGCGGCAGGGCCAGAAAGGGCATAAGAAGCTTGAGATAGCGCATGGAAGGCTCCGAAAATTGCCGGCCAGGGGCAAAGAACTATGAGCTGTTTCCCTTGGACCTTTGCCTCGCGCCGGCTTTTTCAGTAGATGTTCTTGGAATAGAAGATCTCGGTCATCTCCCGGCTCAGGCTCTCCTTGATGCGATCTCGCTCCTCCGGCGAGAAGTCGTCATAGGCCGAGGCGAAGAGGTAGTTCTGCAGGTTGAAGTCGCGCAGCAGCATCTTGGTGTGGAAGAGATTCTCCTGATGGATGTTGATGTCCACGCACTGGTAGTTTTCGAGGATCTTCTTGTCGACGTACTGCTGGATCGAGTGGATCCGGTGATCGATGTAGTGCTTCTTCCCCTTCACGTCGCGGGTGAAGCCGCGCACCTTGTAGTCGACCAGAACGATGTCCGATTCGAAGGAGTCGATCAGGTGGTTGAGGGCCTTGAGTGGGCTGATCTTGCCGCAGGTGGAGACATCGACGTCGACGCGGAAGGTGGAGACCCCGGTCCGGGAGTCGGTTTCCGGGTAGGTGTGGATGCAGAGGTGACTTTTGTCGAGGTGGGCCAGCGCCTGTTCCGGCTTGGCATCGACGGGTTCTTCGGCGATCAGGACGGTAACGCTCGCCCCCATCGGGTCGTAGTCCTGGCTGGAGATGTTCAGAATGTTGGCGCCGATGATGTCGGATACCTCGGTGAGGATATTGACCAGACGTTCGGAGTTGTACTCTTCATCGATGTATGCGAGGTACTCCTTGCGCGCCTGCGGCGAGCGGGCATAGCAGACATCGTAGATGTTGAAGGAAAGGGTCTTGGTCAGGTTGTTGAAGCCGCGCAGTTTGATCTTGCGCGGACGCTTCAGGCGCACCTGTTTCCCCTTGCCGGTTTTCGCTTTCCCTGTTTTGGCGTTTTTCTTCGCACACATGGGCAATATCCCTCCCCGGAGGTTTGGTGAGATATTTGGCCAGGCCAAACCGCTGAATTAAAGCATGAATTGCGTCCGGGGGACAAGGCAAAACTCCTGTGCCGATAGAATAATCTCGGCCAGTCGTGTCAGGCCACTTTAATTCAGGTCCGGGAGAGCCCGTCAATTTGGGGAGAGTATGGAGAGGTTCGGGCACGGCACAAAAAAGCCCCGGCCGCAGAGCGGACGGGGCCAGGGGGATGTCGTGGCAGGGATTGGGTTCAACCGGCAGCCTGCTTCTGCCGGCGCTCGTTCATCACCTTGTAGGCGCAGAACTCGCCGCACATGGTGCAGGCGCCGTGCTCTTCGTCGACGCCCGACTCGGCCCGCAAACGGCGGGCCTTGGCCGGGTCGATGGCGAGGGCGAACTGCCCCTCCCAGTCGAGGGACTTGCGGCACCTGGCCATGGCGATGTCCTTCTCTATGGCGCCCTTGACGCCCTTGACGATGTCGCCGGCATGGGCGGCAATGCGGCTCGCCATCACCCCCTCGTGGACATCCTCGACGGTCGGCAGGCGCAGGTGTTCGCTGGCGGTGACGTAGCAGAGAAAGTCAGCGCCGGCGGCAGCGGCGAGCGTTCCACCGATGGCGCAGGTGATGTGGTCATAGCCGGGGGCGATGTCGGTGACCAGCGGCCCCAGTACGTAGAAAGGGGCGCCGTGGCAGAGGCGCTTCTGCAGCTGGATATTGGCCTCGATCTGGTTGAGCGGCACATGTCCGGGACCTTCGATCATCACCTGGATGCCGGCGTCCCAGGCGCGCTGGGTCAGTTCGCCCAGGAGAATCAGTTCGTGGATCTGGGCCCGGTCGGTGGCATCGGCGAGGCAGCCCGGACGGAAGCCGTCACCCAGGGAGAGGACGGCGTCGTAGGGCTTGACGATCTCCAGCAGCCGGTCGTAGTGCTCGAAGAGGGGGTTTTCGGCGTTGTTGTGGGCCATCCATTCGACGGTGAAAGAGCCGCCGCGGGAGACGACGTCCATGATCCGCCCCTCGCGGTCCATGCGCTCCACCGTGGCCCGGGTCACCCCGCAGTGGACGGTGATGAAGTCGACGCCGTCGTCGAGGTGCTTGACGATGCCGGCGAAGATGTCCTCCACCGTCATGTCGACGATCGCCTTTTTCTGCCGGTTGACGGCGTCGAGCGCCGCCTGGTAAAGAGGGACCGACCCGATACAGGCATTGGTTTCGGCGATGATCGCCCGGCGGATCTCGTCAACCGGACCGCCGGTAGAGAGGTCCATGATGGCGTCGGCGCCGGCGGCAACGGCCACCCGGGCCTTTTCCAGTTCCTTGTCGATGCTGGTGTCGTCCTTGCTGGTGCCGATGTTGGCGTTTACCTTGGTGCGCAGGCCTTTGCCGACTGCCAGCGGCGTGCCGTTGGTGTGCCTGACGTTCTGGCAGATGATGGCGGTCCCCTCGGCGATGCGCTGGCGCAGGATTTCCGGGTCGATCCCTTCGAAGGCGGCGGCCTGCTTCATCTTGTCGGTGACGATGCCCTGACGGGCGAGTTCGAGCTGGGTCATGGTTTTCGCCTTTTGTTAGAAAAAGTCATTCGGACTAATCGGTCTGACCAGTCCGACTTGTCGGACCGGTCTGACTACAACTGGCCACGACTTTCGCCGCCTGCCAGTGGTTGACCGGCCCGTGCCCCGCACCGAGCGGGACGGCAGTTTCGATGGCGGTGGTCAAGAAAACCTTGGCCCGGCCTACCGCCTCGATCAGGGGGAGTCCCTGGGCGATAAAGGTGGCGATCGCCGCGGCATAGGTGCAGCCGGTGCCGTGGGTGTTGCGGGTTGCGATACGCGGCGAGCAGAAACGGTGCAGGGTCCTTCCTGCCAGCAGCAGATCGACCGCCTCCCCGGGCAGATGCCCCCCCTTGAGCAGGATGTTGCTGGCCCCCATTTCCTGCAGTCGTCGCGCGGCCAGCTCCATCGCTTTTTCGGTTCGCACCGGCAGCCCAGTGAGGGTCTCGGCCTCCGGCAGGTTTGGGGTGAGCAGATACGTGCGCGGGAGCAGTTCTTCGCGCAGGGCAGACACCGCTTCATCGCGCAACAGGGGCGAGCCCCCCTTGGCGAGCATGACCGGATCGACTACTGCCGGCAGGGCATAACGCTCGATGGCGCGGGCTGCCGCAGCGACGATTCCGGCCGAGTATAGCATGCCGGTCTTGATGACATCGGCCCCCAGGTCGCCAAGGACAGCCTCGATCTGCGCTTCGACGAAATCAACCGGCACAGGATAAACACCGCGTACACCTGAAGTATTCTGGGCGGTCAGGGCAGTGAGCGCGCTCATGCCGTAGCCGCCGAGCAGCGTAATGGTCTTCAGGTCGGCCTGAATGCCGGCGCCGCCGCTCGAATCGGAACCGGCAACGGTAAGGATGCGGCCGCGCGGAAAGGGGAGTCGGCGGTTGAAGAGCAGGGAAATCTCGCGGGCGGCAACAGCGGGCGCGTCGGCGCCCATCACCGCGGAAATCACCGCCACCGCTTCGGCGCCGGCATCGATGGCGGCACCGGCGTTGTCGCGGTCGATGCCGCCGATGGCGACGATAGGGAGTGTCACCGCCTGCCGCACCTGCCGCAGCCGCTCCAGTCCGACCAGTTCGGCGTTGTTCTTGCTGCCGGTGGGGTAGATCGCCCCGAGGCCGATGTAGTCGGCCCCCTGGCTCTGCGCCGCGAGCGCCTGATCGACGGTGCGGGTGGAAACGCCGATGATTCGGCCAGGTCCCAGAATGCTGCGGGCCTCGCCGATACTGCCGTCCCCCTGGCCGAGGTGGACCCCGTCGGCTTCGCTGAGCAGGGCGAGCTGCGGCGAATCGTTGACCAGAAAGACTGCCCCGGCCTGCCGGCAGAGCCGGCCGAGCTCGCGGGCTACGACCACCTGTTGCTCGGCCGGACGATACTTGTCCCGGTACTGGACGACCCGGGCGCCGCCGCGCAGTGCAGCGGCGACACGCTCGGCAAGCCGACCGTCAGAGTCGGAGTCGGTGATGAGGTAGAGACCGTTGATCGTCAAGGCAATCTCAATTAGGTCTGACAGGTCTGACTCGTCCGACAGGTCCGACGCCGGTTTTCAAAAAAAACCGCCGCGGCCGAAACAAGCGGCGCGGCGGTCCCGAAGGTGCCGTTTCGCCGCTTCCCTACGCCGGTATGACCCGGATCAGGTTCCAAGGGTCGCTCCGTTCTGGCAACGGAACTCTCAGTGTGATACTCCCCCAGCGGGTGTTTACGATTTGGAAAAGCCTATATGGATTGGATGGTTGCTGTCAACGAAAATGTCGTCTGCGGCAGGATATTGCCCTTTACAGCAGCTGCGCCGGCATGGTAAAAATTCTCTTTTTATCCGCCCGTGATAAAGGATCCCGCCGTCATGCTCGGCCACCGCCCCACCCACGTCGAAATCGACCTCGAAGCGCTCCGCCACAATCTGCAGCAGGCCCGCCGGCAAGCCGGGCCGGACCGCAAGGTTCTGGCAGTGGTCAAGGCCGATGCCTATGGACACGGCGCCGCCCGGGTCGCTCCGGCGCTGCAGGCGGCAGGAGCCGACTGCTTCGGCGTTGCGATGGTAGAAGAGGGGGTTGAACTGCGCCGGGCCGGTATCGTCCGTCCGATTCTGGTTCTCGGGGGCCTCTATTCCGGTCAGGAGGCAGAGGTCAGCCACCACGCGCTGATCCCCTGCCTGTTCGATCTGGAGGCGGCCCGTCGCCTCAATGCCTTCGCTCTGGCGGCCGGGCGCATTCTCCCCTACCACCTCAAACTCGACACCGGCATGGGCCGGATCGGTTTTCGCCCCGAGGAACTCCCTGCCGTTCTGGGCAAGCTTGCCGCTCTGAAGGGACTTGTCCTGGAGGGGGTGATTACCCATCTGGCCCTCGCCGACGAGCCGGACCACCCTTTCACCGACGAGCAGTTACGCCTCTTCCGCGTTTGCATGGGGCAGGTCCGCGCCGCCGGTTTCGCCCCCGTCTACACCCACCTGGCCAACAGCGCCGCCCTCTTTTCGCGGGAAATCCCCGGATGCAATCTGGTGCGTCCCGGCATCGTTCTTTACGGCGGCCTTCCCTCGGAGTGTTTCGCGGGGCGCCTGGACCTCAAGCCGGTGATGAGCTTTCGTACCAGCGTGGCCCAGCTCAAGATGGTTCCGGCCGGCACCGGCATCTCCTACGGCCACCGCTTCCGGGCGAGCCGGCCGACCACTCTGGCCACCATCCCGGTCGGCTACGCCGATGGCTACAGCCGGCACCTTTCGTGCCAGGGTGAGGTCCTGGTGCGCGGCCAGCGGGCAACAGTGGCCGGCACGGTCTGCATGGACTGGACGCTGATCGACGTCAGCCACATCCCCGATGTCGCCGTCGGCGATCAGGTCACCCTGCTCGGCCGCGACAACGGCAATCTCATCAGTGCTGACGAATGGGCGGCAAAAGTGGGGAGCATCTCCTACGAGGTCTTCTGCCAGGTGAGTAAACGGGTGCCGCGCATTTATCGGGGCGAGGAGTGAGGCGTGAGGGGTAAGGCGTTACTTCTGGCCCTCGACCTTGGCACCACCACTCTGGCCGGCCGCCTGCTCGGCCGGGACGGCGCGGTACTCGCCGAGGCGAAGAGGCCCAATCCGCAAGCGGTGCTGGGCAGCGATATCATCCGTCGGCTGGAAGCGTCTCTGCGTGGTGAGGGGAAGCGTCTGCAGACCCTGCTGGCCGAAGGGGTCGAAGCGGTAATTTCAGAGCTGCTGGCCACGGCCGGTGCGCCGCGCACGGCCCTCTGCGCCGCGGCCGCGGCCGGTAACCCGGGCATCTGTAGCCTGCTGCGCAACCTGTCCGCCGAGCCGATCCTTTTTCCACCGCATCGTCCGCAGGAGCGGCAGGGGGTATTCCTGCCTCCGACCAGCCTCGGCCTCGAGCTGCCCATCCCCCTCTATCTGTTCCCCCTGGTCAGCGGCTATGTCGGCGGCGACCTGGTGGCCTTCCTCTTCGGTCAGCAACCCCACGCTCCCGGCAGTTTTTACCTCGACGTCGGCACCAACGGGGAGATGGCCCTCTACGACGGCAGACGCTGGTGGACGACGTCGGTGGCGGCGGGACCGGCCTTCGAGGGGGGCGAAATCTCCTGCGGCATGCCGGTGACGACGGGAGCGGTGACGGGTGTCCGCCTTGAGGGGGAGTCGATGCGATTGCAGGTGTTCGGCGGTGGCCCGCCCCGGGGCTTGGCCGGAAGCGGTCTGGTCGAGGCCGTTGCCGTCGCCCTGGAGGCCGGACTGCTCGACGCCTCCGGGCGGATCGTCGCGCCGGACGAGGTGACCACCAATCTCGTCCGTCATGTCGTCGAGACGCCTGCCGGGCTGGCACTGCGGCTTTACCGTGACGCCACCTGTGAGCTGCTGCTGAGCCAGCAGGACATCCGCAGTCTGCAACTGGCCAAAGGGGCGGTGCGAGCCGGCGTCGAGTGCCTGTTGCAGCGTGCCGGGCTCGACGCCGGGCGGCTTGGCGAGGTGGTAGTGACCGGAGCCTTTGGCTTTTCCCTGGCGCCGGTGGCTCTCAAAAGGGTTGCCATGCTGCCCGCAAACATGGTAGATAGGGTACGCTTCGTTCCCGGCGGCGCGCTCGGCGGTGTCGCCCGCCTGCTGTGTGAGCCGGAGGGCCCCGCCCGGGTGCAGGCTCTGGCCGACTCTCTGCAGACCTACCCGCTCTCCGGCACCCCGGCGTTTGAAAAAGCTTTTCTGCGTGCCCTCGATTTTTAACAAAAACCGCCTTCCAGACGGTTTTTTCTTGTTTCTGGATCGTGTAAACTCCTGATTTTAGTTGAAAGGAATGCCCATGGCCACCATCAAACGTGCCCTGATCAGCGTCTCGGACAAGACCGGAATCGTCGATTTCGTCCGCCAGTTGGCTTCTTTCCAGGTCGAGATACTTTCCACCGGGGGCACCGCCACCCTGCTGCGCAAGGAGGGGCTCGCCGTCAAGGACGTTGCCGAGTTCACCGGATTCCCCGAGATGCTCGACGGCCGCGTCAAGACCCTGCATCCGAAGGTGCACGGCGGCCTTCTGGGGATGCGCGACAACCCCGAGCACGTGGCGAAAATGCAGGAGCACGGCATCGAGCCGATCGACATGGTGGTGGTCAATCTCTACCCCTTCGAAGCGACCGTGGCCAAGCCTGACTGCACCCTCGAGGACGCCATCGAGAACATCGACATCGGCGGACCGACCATGCTGCGCAGCGCCGCCAAGAACAACCGTGACGTCACTGTCCTGGTCGACCATGCCGACTATGCGGCAGTCCTCGAGGAGATGAAGGCAAGCGGCGGGACCGTCGCGCGGGAGACCAACTTTCGTCTGGCGGTAAAGGTCTACCAGCACACCGCCGCCTACGACGGTGTCATCTCAAACTGGCTCGGCAAAAAGCTCTCGGCCGAGGATGCCGGGTTTCCGCCGACGCTGACCCTGCAGTTCAAAAAGGCGCAGGGGATGCGCTACGGCGAGAACCCCCACCAGTCGGCGGCCTTCTACGTCGAGAAGGAGCTCAAGGAGGCTTCTATCGCCACCGCCCGCCAACTGCAGGGCAAGGAACTCTCATATAACAACATCGGCGATACCGACGCCGCCCTGGAGTGCGTCAAGCAGTTCGCCGAGGGGCCGGCCTGCGTCATCGTCAAGCACGCCAATCCCTGCGGCGTAGCCCTCGGCGCCACCCTTCTCGAAGCGTACAGTCGCGCTTTTGCCACCGACCCCGAGTCGGCCTTCGGCGGCATCATCGCCTTTAACCGCGAACTCGACGCGGCGACCGCCAAGGCGATCTGCGACAAACAGTTTGTCGAGGTGATCATCGCCCCGAAGGTTTCCAGCGAGGCTTCAGCCATCGTTGCCGCCAAGAAGAACGTGCGCCTGCTCGAGTGCGGCGAATGGCCGGCCGCACCCGCCGCCCGTCTCGACATCAAGCGGGTCAACGGTGGCCTGCTGGTACAGGATACCGACCTCGAGCTGACCGCCGAACTCAAGGTCGTCACCAGGAGACAGCCGACCGCCAAGGAGATGGAAGATATGCTCTTCACCTGGCGGGTAGCCAAGTTCGTCAAGTCCAATGCCATCGTCTACGGCAAGGACGGTATGACCATCGGCGTCGGCGCCGGCCAGATGAGCCGCGTCAATTCCGCCCGTATTGCCGTCATCAAGGCCGAACACGCCGGCTTGCAGGTGCCCGGATCGGTCATGGCCTCGGACGCTTTCTTCCCGTTCCGCGACGGGCTCGACAACGCCGCTGCGGCGGGGGTTACCGCCGTCATCCAGCCCGGCGGCTCGATCCGCGACGAGGAGGTCATCGCTGCGGCCGACGAGCACGACATCGCGATGGTGTTTACGGGCATGCGGCATTTTCGGCATTAATGGCAGGTCTGTCCGACGGGTCGGACTCGTCCGACTGCTCTGACACTTTCCAGGAGTTTTTTTCATGAACATTCTCGTTATCGGCGGCGGCGGCCGCGAGCACGCCCTGGTCTGGAAGATTGCCCAGTCGTCCATGGTGGAACGCCTCTATTGCGCGCCTGGCAATCCCGGCATCGCCGAAATTGCCGAATGCGTGCCGTTGGCGGTCGACAGCATCGAGGGGCTGCTTGCCTTCGCCCGAGAGAAGGAGATTGGCCTGACCGTGGTCGGTCCCGAACTGCCGCTCACCCTTGGTATCGTCGACAGATTTCGTGCTGCCGGCCTCGCCATCTTTGGTGCCGACCGGGCGGCGGCCCGCATCGAAGGGAGCAAGGCTTTTGCCAAAGATCTGATGGCCAAGTATGGTATTCCCACCGCCGCCTACGACACCTTTGTCGACCGTGATCTGGCCGTCGGGTTTATTGAGCGACACGGTGCTCCCATCGTCGTCAAGGCCGACGGCCTGGCCGCCGGCAAGGGGGTGGTGGTCGCCGGCAGCGTCGAGGAGGCGATTGCCGCGGTCGACTCCATCATGCTCGGCGGCGCCTTTGGCGAGGCCGGCCGGAAGGTCGTCGTCGAGGAGTTCCTCGAAGGTGAGGAGGCCTCCTTTCTCGCCTTCACCGATGGCAAGGTCATCCTGCCGCTCGCCTCCGCCCAGGACCACAAGCCGGCCTACGACGGCGACCAGGGGCCGAACACCGGGGGCATGGGAGCCTACTCGCCGGCGCCGGTCGTCACGCCGGCCATCCACGAAAAAATCATCGAAACTGTCCTGCGGCCGACCATCGACGGGATGGCGAAAGAAGGGTGCCCCTACCGCGGCATTCTCTATGCCGGGCTGATGATCAAGGACGGCGAGATCAAGACCCTCGAGTTCAACGCCCGCTTCGGCGACCCCGAGGCGCAGCCGCTGCTCGCCCGGCTCAAGTCGGACCTGGTGCCGGTGCTGCTCGCTTGCGCCCGCGGCGACCTTGCCGGTATTCCCCTCGAGTGGCACGACAAGGCCGCCGTCTGTGTCGTCATGGCCTCCGGCGGATATCCGGGCGACTTCGAAAAGGGGCACGCGATCCACGGTCTGGAAGTGGCGGCGCAGATCGACGATTTGATCGTTTTTCACGCCGGAACCGTTGCTCGCGATGGCCAGGTAGTTAATGCCGGCGGCCGCGTCCTCGGCGTAACTGGCCTCGGCGAGACGGTTGCCGCCGCAATCAACAAGGCCTATCAGGGGGTGCAGGCCATCTCCTGGAAGGGAGCCCACTACCGTACCGACATCGGCAAAAAAGCTCTCGGGCGAGACTGATCGGCCTGAAATCGCTGGCCCAAAGTCCAAAGTTCCATGGCTCTTTGACCTTTTTTCACGGAGAAAACTAAATGAGCGACAAACCCCTGGTTGGCATTCTCATGGGTAGCGACAATGATTATGAGGTCATGGTCGAGGCGGGGCGGGCACTGCAGCAATTCGGCGTCCCCTTCGAGATGACTGTCTCCAGTGCCCACCGCACGCCCGAGCGCACCAGTCGCTATGTCCGTGCGGCACAGGAGCGAGGACTCAAAGTACTGATTGCCGGGGCCGGTGCCGCCGCCCACCTCGCCGGGGTCGTTGCTGCCGAGACCACGTTGCCGGTGATTGCCGTGCCGATCGATTCCTCCTCTCTGCAAGGACTCGACGCCCTGCTTGCCATGGTGCAGATGCCGGCGGGCATTCCGGTGGCGACCATGGCCATCGGCAAGGCCGGCGCCCGCAACGCCGGAATCTTCGCCGTGCAGATTCTGGCTGCCGCAGACGCTGACCTGGCCCGCCGTCTCAGCGACTACAAGCAGGAACTGGCGGCCGCCGTCGAGGTCAAGGCCAAGACACTTCAGGAGCGCTTGGCCGCCGATTTTAAATCGTAATATCGCCATGTTTCACGAATGCCCTAGGGACGGAGCCGTGACCAGCGCCGGCGATTTCCCTTGACACAAAAAGCGGCGCTGTATTAGCTTTCTAAAGATTGACTTATGGATTTCAGGTTGTTGCGGCGCTTATACCGGCGGCTGCAACCGTCGCCGATTACCGCTGTATTTCACGAGGGCAACCCACTCCAGGAGAAGTAATCTTGAGCGCCAAGGATCGTAACGCCATCACCGCCCTTTGGGATTTTTTCTGCTCTCTCAAATTGACCATCATCACTCTTATTCTGCTGGCAGCCACCTCGATCATCGGCACGGTCGTCCAGCAGGGTCGTACCCCCCAGGAATACCTGCAGGTATACAGTGAGTCGACCTTCCGACTCTTCGAGACGCTCGGCTTTTTCGACATGTATCACTCCTGGTGGTTCCTGGCCCTGCTTGGCCTCTTCTCGATCAACCTGATCGCCTGTTCGATCAAGCGCTTCCC
>DASPGW010000196.1 GCA_035620395.1 Desulfuromonadales bacterium
ATCCGTATCTTACGGACCCGTGGCTTTGCGTCGCCGGATTACTCCGGTTTTGCCATTATCGGAGAGTTGATTGTTTAAATATTAAATCTGACAGCATCCTTTCAGGGAACTTTTGCAAAGTTAAATGACTACAATAAATTAACAGTTGCCGACTGGTCCTTTGGACGCCCTGTCTTCTTGGATAGCAACATCCATACCAATTGTCTCGCCAGACCTGACCCGCTGCCAACAGAATCATTATTATCCTGCCAGGAGCGCTAAAAGCGGTCAACCGGAAAAAGGCCTCCCCCGACGCTACCTGTTGATTCAACGCTTTGCGAACCGATGCACAAAACGCAAACCAGGGCGCGATTTGTGCGATATGGCGAGACAGTTCGTTATTTGACTACCTATGAATCCAATCAATATCATCGCCAACCAACCGAAAAGTCAAAATCGTGAACGAAACACCAAAGCCTTGAGCCAAAAAGTCAAAATCCTGACCATTAAAAAATCATTGCATTGACGCTTTACTTGTGATATTTGGCGTACAAAGTTCCGGTAGAGTTTGTGTCACTTCATCAGGCGAGCCGCACAGACTTCCGAGGTTGTGCGGTTTTTTGCATGGGGCGCCGACCGGAGCAAACATTCCATGCCGGCTCGACCGGAAAAGCAAAGGAGCAAAAGCAATGGCACAGGGTACGGTTAAATGGTTCAACGACGCCAAGGGTTTCGGTTTCATCCAGCAGGACGGTGGCCCCGATGTTTTCGTCCACTTTTCAGCCATCCAGGGTGACGGGTTCAAGTCCCTGGCCGAAGGCGATCGGGTTTCTTTCGACGTCACCCAGGGCCAGAAGGGTCCCCAGGCTTCCAACGTGCGCAAGATCTGAAACCAGACGGCTTTCATTTCCGCCCAGACGAAAAGCCCTGCAAGATGCGCGGGGCTTTTCTTTTTCTCCTTCGAACTCCCGCCTTTCGCCTGACCGCAAGCCCCCATCCAGACGGCATCCCCGCCGGCTTTGGCCTTGACATCCCAACAGCGTATTGTTAACGTACGGTCTTTGACAAAAGGGTGGCGGACCGGCTACCGAAAGAAGTCCATACAGAACCGGGATTGTGCTATGAAGGTGCTGGTTTCCGACAGGTTTTCCTCCGAAGGCCTCAGGGTCTTTGAGCAGGCCCAGGGAATCGAACTGGCATACCATCCGGGCATTTCCTCAGACGAACTGCTGCAAGCCGTGGCCGATGCCGACGCCTTGGTGGTGCGCGGCGGCACCCAGGTGACGGAAGAAGTATTCCAGGCGGCCGGCAGGCTCAAGGTCGTCGGCCGGGCCGGTATCGGCATTGAAAACATGGACCTGGAGGCCGCCAACCGCAAGGGCGTGGTGGTCATGAACACCCCCTTCGGCAGCACGACCACCACGGCCGAACACACCATCGCCATGCTGATGGCGCTGGCCCGGCAGATCCCGGAGGCGAGTCACTCCACCAAAACCGGCCATTGGGAAAAGAACCGCTTTCTCGGGGTGGAGATCGCCGGCAAGACCCTGGGTGTCATCGGCGCCGGCAAAATCGGCCACCTGGTGGTGGAGCGGGCGCTGGGTCTGAAAATGCGCGTCATCGTTTTCGACCCTTTTCTCGCCGAAGAACGGGTGCGCCAGATGGGGGCCGAGCCAACGGACCTTGATGATCTGCTGGCTCGATCCGACTTTCTTACCCTGCACATTCCCCTCAACGCTGAAACGACCCATCTGCTGAACGAAGATGTTCTCACCAGAGTCAAACCGGAATGTCGCATCATCAACTGCGCTACCGGCGGACTCATCGACGAGTACGCACTGGCCAGGGCAATCCGTGAAGGCCGGGTGGCCGGGGCGGCGATCGATGTGTTTGCCAAGGAACCGCCCGATCCCGACAACCCCCTGCTCTCCCTTGAACAGGTCATCTGCACCCCGCACCTGCGTGCCGCAACTCTCGATGCGCAGGTCAACGTCACGGTCCAGATGGCACAGCAGATTGTCGACTTTCTGCAGCGCGGCATCGTCGTCAATGCCCTCAACGTCCCCTCGATCAACGCCGACCTGCTGGCGGTGATCCGGCCCTACGTCGAACTGGCCGAAAGGCTGGGCTCCTTCCAAGCCCAGATCTTCGCCAAGGGACTGCAGGGAATTTCCATCGAATATGCCGGCAGCGTCACCGACCACCCGACCGAACCGCTCACCATGGCCCTGCTCAAGGGGCTGCTGACGCCGATGACCGGTTCGATGGTCAACTACGTCAATGCTCCGCATCTGGCCAGGGAAAGGGGCATCCGCGTCGTCGAGGCCAAAAGCAGCACCACGGACGGCTTCGCCAACATGATCCGCCTGTCGGTGTCGGGCATCGACGGTGAGCGTTCGGTCTGCGGCGCCGTCTTCAGCGAACGCGACTACCGAATCGTGCAGGTGGACGGCTACCATGTGGAAGCCATTCCCGAGGGACATATCCTGGTACTGCACAACGACGACCGTCCCGGCGTAATCGGCTTCATCGGCCAGGTTCTCGCCGACGCCAGAATCAACATCGCCATGATGAACCTGTCGCGGCGCAAGATCAAAGGGAGGGCCATCTCCCTGATCAACGTCGACAGCCGCATCCCCGAGGAGGTCCTCGACACCCTGCGGAGCAACGAGCACATCCTCTCGGCCGTACAGGTCAAAATCTGACTCCGCCGAGGCCTTGCCCTGTTTCCGGTTATGAATAAGGACAGCATTCAGTGACAAACTCAACCGAAGCCGCAACCGAGGCCATGCTCCCCAAGGGAGTAAAGGATTTTCTGCCGATCAAAGCGGCCAAGATCGGCTACCTGCAGCAGACCCTGTTGCAGATCTTTTCCCGCTGGGGCTTCCGGCCGATTATCCCCCCTTCACTCGAACATCTCCATGTTCTTGAGCGCGGCATGGGCGCCGGACTGCGGGAGAAAACATTTCGTTTCGACGACCGGCAGAGCGGCAAACTGGTTGCCTTCCCCCCCGACATCACCCCCCAGGTGGCCCGCATCGTCGCCACCCGGATGCGGGAGATGCCCCTCCCCTTGCGACTTTGCTACGCGGGACGCGTGCTGCGCCACACCGAACAGCAGGCCGGCAAGGACCGGGAGATCTTTCAGGCCGGGGTCGAGCTCATCGGCCTGGACAGCCCGGAAGCGGACGCCGAGATGATCGCCATGGCGGTCGAGTGCCTAAAGGCCCTGGGCGCCCGGGAATTCACCATCGATATTGGCCAGGTCGAGTTCTTCCGGGGGGTCATGGCCGACCTGCCGCTCTCCGACGCCCTGAGCCGGGAAGTACGGGAGGCCATCGGCCGCAAGGACAGCTCCGGGCTGCAGGCGCTGCTCGAGCATGCCCCGTTGAGCGACCAGTCCCGCCGCGAGATCCTTGCCCTGCCCCGTCTTTTCGGCGGCCGGGAAGTCCTGGCGAAAGCCGAAGGGACGGTAACCAACGATCGCTCACGCCGGGCGCTGGAAAACCTGGCAAAGGTTCTCGACGTGCTGGCGGTCTACGGGGTGGAAGAACACGTGACCCTCGACCTGGGGGAGTTGCGCGGCCTCGATTACCACACCGGCCTGACCTTTCAGGGCTTTCTCCCCGGCCTCGGTCGGGCGGTCTGCTTCGGCGGTCGTTACGACAACCTGACCGCACGCTACGGTTATCCGGCCCCGGCCACCGGCTTCGCCTTCAACCTGCTCAACCTCCTTTTCGCCCTCGACCGGGAACTCGATGCGGTGGCCGCGGAGAGCACCGACGTGCTGATCTTCCAGGCCGGGCCCGACAAGGCGGCCGCCCAGCGGGCCGCCCGAGCCCTGCGTACGCGCGGGTACTCGGCAGCCCGTGACATCATTCAGCGCGGACTGGAAGAAAGTCTCGGCTACGCCCGGCGGATGAACTTCCGGTTTGTCATGATCATCGGCGAGGGGAGCGAGGAAGTCCTGCTCATCCGTCTTGCCGATGGCTCGGAACAACGCCTTCCGTACCAAACGGTCATCGGCGGAAATTTCACTCTGTAATCTCTATTCAGGAGAAGGAATACCATGGCCAATGTAATCGTCGTAGGCGCCCAGTGGGGCGATGAAGGGAAGGGCAAAGTCGTCGACATCTACACCGAATTTGCCAACGAGGTGGTGCGCTACCAGGGCGGCAACAACGCCGGCCACACCCTGGTGGTCGGCAACGAGAAGACCATCCTGCATCTTATCCCCTCCGGCATCCTGCATGAGGCAAAGCGCTGCATCATCGGCAACGGCGTGGTCCTCGACCCCAAGGTATTTCTGCAGGAGATCGAGAACCTGAAGAAAAAAGGGTACCTCAAGGACGACAGCCAGCTGGTGGTCGACGGCAACATCCACATCATCATGCCCTACCACAAGGCGATCGACATCGCCCGGGAACAAAGCTCGGGGGCGCGCAAGATCGGCACCACCGGCCGGGGGATCGGTCCGACCTACGAGGACAAGATCGGCCGCCGCGGCATCCGCCTCGCCGACCTGGTCAAGCCCCAGGTCTTCGCCCGCAAGCTCAGGGAACTTCTCCCGGAAAAGAATTTTCTCCTGGAGAAATTCCTCGGCCAGGCGCCCCTCGACGAGGCGGCGATCATCGAGGAATACTCCGGCTACGCGCGCAAGATCGAGAAATTCATCGGCAACGCCTCGATCATCCTCAACCAGAGCATTGCTGCCGGGCACAACATCCTTTTCGAAGGGGCACAGGGAAGCCTGCTCGATGTCGATCACGGCACCTACCCTTACGTCACCTCCTCCTCCACCATCGCCGGCGGCGCCTGCACCGGCACCGGCGTCGGCCCCCGTTTCATCAACGAGGTGATCGGCATCTCCAAAGCCTATGTCACCCGGGTCGGCGAAGGCCCCTTCCCCACCGAACTCAATGACGAGATGGGCGAGAAACTGCGCCAGGCCGGCCAGGAGTTCGGTTCGACCACTGGCCGCCCTCGCCGCACCGGCTGGTTCGACGCCGTGGCCCTGCGCGAGGCGGTGCGCACCAACGGCATGACGGGGCTGGCCATTACCAAGATGGACGTCCTCAATGACCTGGAGACGATAAAGATCTGCACCGGCTATTCCTGCCGGGGCGAATTCATCGAGGAGTTTCCCCGCGACCTCGACATCCTCGCCGAGTGCAAGCCGGTTTATGAGGAGCAGGAAGGGTGGCAGTCCGACATCTCCGGTGCCAGCCGCGTCGAGGAACTCCCGGTCCAGGCCCGCAACTACCTGAAGAAACTTGAAGAAGTAACCGGCTGCCCGGTGGTGCTGGTCTCCGTCGGACCGCGCCGCGACCAGACCATCCAGCTCCGGAACCCTTTTGCCTGAACATCGGCAGATAAAAAATCTAAAAAAGGGTTGACTCCGGCCGACGATTTGAGTATAAAGTCATTCCTTGTGAGCCGGTAGCTCAGTCGGTAGAGCATCTGACTTTTAATCAGATGGTCGTGGGTTCGATCCCCCCCCGGCTCACCATTTTTAAAAGTAGTACCGCAGGGTCATTTCCTGCAGGGTACCGAAGCTTGGTCCCTATCGTCTAGCCTGGCCCAGGACACCGGCCTTTCACGCCGGCGACGGGGGTTCGAATCCCCCTGGGGACGCCAAAAGAAACAGCCCCATCGCCCACCACGGCGGTGGGGCTGTTTGCTTTTTCTCCTGCGTCCGACTCGTCAGACCAGTCGGACAGGTCGGACCACACCAACAGAAGAAAGTCGCAAAAAGATGAAACTCGTCGAAATCTTCTCCGACGGCGCCTGCTCCGGCAATCCGGGACCGGGCGGCTGGGGGACCATTCTGCGCTGGGACGGGAACGAAAAGGAGCTCTCCGGCTTCGAGCCGGAGACGACCAACAACCGCATGGAACTCACCGCCGCTATCGCCGGGCTCGCCGCCCTCAAGCGCCCCTGCCTGGTGCGGCTGACCACCGATTCCGAGTACGTTAAAAAAGGGATCACCGAGTGGATCGACGGCTGGGTGCGGCGCGGCTGGAAGAACTCGCAGAAAAAGGACGTCGCCAACCGCGACCTATGGGAGCGTCTGCTGGAAGAGAGCCGCCGCCACCAGGTCGAGTGGTGCTGGGTGCGCGGCCACGCCGGCCATGAGGAGAACGAACGCTGCGACGAGTTGGCGCGAGCCGCCATCGCCGACGGCCGGCGGCGCTAGAATTGGCAAGGCAATTAGCTTCCCCCCTTTCGTAAAG
>DASPGW010000197.1 GCA_035620395.1 Desulfuromonadales bacterium
CAGAACGGCCTGGTAGCCGTAGATGCCCATGATTATGTCCCAGAGAGGACGGTCGTCGCTTCGCGGTCCCCTCTCCCCGGCAGAATTGTCCTGACTCATGGAATCCTCCTTGCTGCCAAATTATCCTGAAAACGGCATTTACTCGCGCAAAGACGCCAAGGCCGCAAAGAAATTCAAATACTTATGAAGATGTAGACCCGCACCACTCAGGTTAAACGCCAGGGTCAAATAACCGCCTGATTTTCCTCTGCGTTCTTTGCGAGCTTTGCGCGAAACTGCTTTTTCTAGGATTATAGGTCTCTGGACCTTGGACCTTACCCCGTCAGCGCGACGATCAGTGCCGCCGCGGCGAGAAGACAGGCGACCGCGCCCAGGGAGCCCGCCCATACCAGCGCCCGGCGCAGCACCGCCACCGCCGCCGTCAGCCCGTCGACCTGCCCGGCCAGGGCGTGCAGCACCTCCGCCTGGCGCTGCAGATCGGCCGCCAGCACCTGGACCGGACCCTGCGCCCCGGCGGCCGGCGGCGGCGCCTGGCGGGTGCGCCGCAGGACCTCGCGGGAGAGGGAGAGGATGGCGGGGGCATGCTTGAGCAGCGTGATCCAGGGGATAGCCATGGTCGACCTTTCTGCGCGGACAGCGCCGGCCATCTCATTTTAACAGAGAAACCGGCGAGGGGAGGACGGGACATGGCGTTCGCCCGAAGCTGCGCCCGGGCGCTTCCTGGCTCAAAAGCGGTAGCGCAGCCCCACCGCCAGGAAGTTGGAGCCGACAAGGGGCGGTGCGATGACGCCCCAGATGCCTGAACGATGATGGAGGCGGGTCACCAGGGAGACGGCCGGCGCCTTCTGCAGACTCCACTCCAGCTCGTAGATATTGAAGTTCAACAGGTGGTAGCGTTTCTCGGGGTCGTCCTCCGGCCCATCCTCATAGGCGGGATCGCCGATGGCATACGACAGGCCGATGCCGACCGCCGGCCGGACCCTGACCATGGCCAGCCGCAGCGGCGCAAAGCGCAGCTGCCAGGTGGCTCCCGCCTCCCAGTTGTGCTGCAGGCCGTCGTGTTTGCCCACAACCCCCTCGATGCCCGTGCGCGTATTCGGCACCCGCAGAAAATCGAACACCTTCTGCAAGCCGCCCGGGGTAGACAGCGGGTGGAAATAGCCGAGGGCATACAGGTAGGTATCGTCCATCATCGACTCGCCGCGAACCAGCTCCGGAAGGATATTGAAAAAATCGGGGTCCGCTCCCCGGGCGAAATAGAAGGTCAGAAGTGGGTCATTCCCGTCATCGGCGGCATGGCTCGCCGGGGCGAAAATAGCCGCGGAGAGCAGGGTCAGGAGGGTGAGCAGCAGAACCAGGAGCGGGTTTCCTGCTGCGCCGTAACATCTGAGGACAGCCGGAACGCTGCCGCCGGAACCTTGCCCTGTCATCTCACGTCCCTCTTTCGTCCTTTTATCAGTATCGCCCGGATGGCTTTTGCCCGGAAGCGGAAGATCCGCTCGAGGCTGCCAGCCTCGGCGAAAAAGGCGAAGACCTCGTCGATGGCCAGAGGGAGGGTGAACGATGTGCACAGAACATGGGTCATGCAAAACCCCGTCGCCTTTAAGGGGACCGGCCCTTTGCTTATTTCAGTTTGATCTCTCTTTCGCGGCGGAAGACATCCGGCAGCTCCACCCCGAAGTATCTCAGGCACATCAGCAGCAGGGTTACGGCGGCGGCTTCATCCAGATTGCCGATCAGGGGAAGATTGTCGGGGAGAATCTCGAAGATGCCGGCGCCGGGATTGAGGAGGTAGAGCACGGCCAGAAGGCCGAGGCAGAAGACGACGATATTTTTCATGGGACACCCACAGATCGGGCCGGGTTGGTATGCTTGACCTCAGTGGATTATACCGCACAATACCGAGGGGAACAGGTGGGGGAAGCATAGACCCTGGATTGCGGGATGCATCCCGGCGGCAAAATGCTTTTTCCCCTTAAAAAACCGTAGGGTATACGTTTTCACCGTGTTAGTGTTTTCCCATGGTGACGCAACTGATCAGCCAACGCGACCTGCAGCTGGCCAGAAACCTGGTCGAAAGCAGCGGCCTCGCCTTCGAGGAGAACTTCGATGTCCTCGTCGGCATTTTCGAGGCGGGTGCCCTGGTGGCGGTGGCGGCGCGGCAGGAGAACATCCTGAAAATGTTCGCCATCGCCCCGTCCCACCGTGGCGGCCCGGC
>DASPGW010000198.1 GCA_035620395.1 Desulfuromonadales bacterium
CACAAGCCATTTCAGCTGGATGAGCTGTGGCACTTGGTTCAGTACTGCGAAGAAAATACGCCACCTGACCGGGAACTGGCTCCGATCGAAGACCTCTTGAAGACCGTTCGCAGTCAGCAGTGAAGTGAGTTTTCCTGAAGAGGCAGATCCCTTGCTATTTCGCATTCTTGAAGTCGCCTTTTATCAGGTACAAGAATGGCTCACACCAAAACTGGGTGGGCCATTCTCGCTTTGAAGGTTTCATTAGACACCCAAGAGGGGATTCGCTCGTGCCATCGATAGTGGGTGGGCTGGCTTCAAATAAGAAATGGCGGTTTGAACAACCAGAAAGGGAATTGCTCCAATCTTTCGTTTGTTCACTGACGACCCGTTGGACGGAACGGAGTTGGACCGGAGAGGACCCGGCGGACCGGTGGAGGTACCCGTGGGAGAGAAGGCCAAAACGGGTGGCATAAGTGCCGTTCCGGAGGGAAGCGGCAAAGTTAGAGGGTGGACCGGAGGTGGACCGGAAAGCCAGAAAGCGCCCTCGGCCGACTGGCCTTAAGCCCGGAAACGGCTTTCGGTGCCGTTGCGCAGCCGCTCGATGTTGGTGCGATGGCGCAGGATGACCATGCCACTGATGAAGAGGGTCGCCAGGAAGAGGGGGAGGGAGCGCTCGGCGAGCAGGACGAACAGCGGGACGACGGCGGCGGCGGTGATCGAGGCGAGGGAGACGTAGCGCCACTTCCAGAGCATCCCGGCAAAGACGAGAAAGGCACCGAGCACGGAGAGCGGCGAGAGGACGAGGAAGATGCCGAGGGCGGTGGCCACTCCCTTGCCCCCCTTGAAGCCGAGGTAGACGGGGTAGCAGTGGCCGAGGAAGGCGGCGGCGGCGACCAGGGCCAGCTGCGCCGGGGAGAAGCCGCCGAGGGCGAGGAGAACCGCCAGCGGCAGCACCCCCTTGAGAGCGTCGCAGACCAGGGTGATGATGCCGAGGCGGCGGCCGGCCACGCGGTAGACGTTGGTGGCGCCGATGTTGCCGCTGCCGGCCTGGCGGACATCGCCCACTCCGGCGAGCCGGGTGAGGATGACGCCGCTGGGGATGGCGCCGATCAGGTAGGCGCCAAGCAGAAGCAGAAGAAAAACAGCCATGCAAAACTCGCTGAAAACACAAAAGCGGCCGGGGCCGCTTTGCAGTTGAAGGGAATGGTCGGGGCGAGAGGATTCGAACCTCCGGCCCCCTGCTCCCGAAGCAGGTGCGCTACCAGGCTGCGCTACGCCCCGACGTTTCTTTCCTCAAACAACAGGCGAAACTTTTAGCACGGTCGGCGGAAAAACGCAAGAGGCTTTTCGGGTTTTGCCACGAATGTCGTAGGGCTGACTGCGCCGGCAGGAAGCCGGCGCAGTCGTTCAGTTCTTCTTCACCTAATCCAGCCCCACCCATCGCTGCGGTACACCCGCCCCCCCAAGCGCATCCCAGCGGTTACCCATCAGTTTCTCCAGCACCTCCAGCCGCTCGGCCGGATGCGGATGGGTCTTGTAGAGCAGCGCCAGTTGGTCGGCGTCCTCGCTGGCGCCGATGCGGTCGAGCACGGCGATGTAGGCGAAGGGATCGTAGCCGGATTTCGCGGCGTAGGTGATCGCCAGGCGGTCGCAGGCGAATTCGGCGTTCTTGTCGAGGGAGCGGGCGTAGAGTTCCAGGCCGCTGCCGGCGAGGTTCTTGACCGTATCGCTCTTCGCCTTGCCGAGCAGGGCGCTCTGCCCCAACTGCAGCAGACGCGCCTGCTGCAGCAGCTTGACGTGATGGCGTTCGTTGACGTGGGCGATTTCGTGGGCGAGGACGCCGGCCAGTTCGGCTTCGTTTTCGAGCAGCCGGTAGAGTCCGGCCGTCACGAAGATGTAGCCGCCGGGGGCGGCAAAGGCGTTGATGTCATCGCTCTGGATGACGCCGAAGGTCCAGTTGAGCGAAGGGCGCAGACTCTGCGCCGCGACGTAACGGCCGACCCGGTTGACGTAGAGCTGCAGCGCCTCGTTCGGCACCAGCGGCGAAGCGGCCAGCAGGCGGCCGGCAATCTCGCGGCCGAGGGCCTGCTCGTCGGCATCGCTCATCGGCCCGATCAGCGGCACGTTCGCGCCGGCTTCGCCCGGCAGTTCCGGAGCGATGCCGAGGGATTTCTTGACCTCCGCATCGAGTGCCTTCGTGTCGACGAGGTCGGTCAGCGGCGGCGTCTGCCCCGGCGCGCACGCGGACAGAACGACGGCAAGGGCGACAAGGATTCGTTTCATTGCGCATTCCCTCCTTTCGCGGGGGCCGCCGGGGCAGAGAGCTCCGGCACCTGCCGCCGGCTGAGTCCGCCTTCGCGGGCGAAGCGGTCGGCTTCGGCGGCGCCCACCCGGTACTTCTCGGCCGCCGCCACCGCCTCTTCGCTGAAGGTAGCCTGCCGCAGCGCTTCTTCGCTGAGGCCGCGGACGCCGGTGGTGGCGACGATCTTGCCGGTGCCGGCCCGTCCCGAGGCGACCTGCGAAAGGCTGCCGGCGCTCACCGCCGCGGCCTGGCCGGTGCGGCGCACGCTCAGCATGCGGACCCAGCCGGTCTTGCCGGC
>DASPGW010000199.1 GCA_035620395.1 Desulfuromonadales bacterium
CAGTCTCCAGCGGGCAGACGTCCGGACAGCTGGTGAAGATGAAGTTGATCATCACCACCTTGTCCTTGATGAGATCATCGAAGAACTGCACTTTTTTTCCTTCGTGGGTGACCAACTGGACATTCGGGAAGTAGTCGGCCCCCCAGATGGTGCCCCCATCAGCGGCAGCCGTGGCGGGCGCTGTCCAGAAACACAGCGCAGCGGTGAGAAAAAACACGAGGGCGGTGACAACCTTCAAATGCGACCGGCAACGGCTTTCCATGATGGCTTCTCCTGCTTGTTTAGGGCAAAATAGATAAGACAGGTCAGGCCGATATGATATTTCGGTCTGATCATGCGAGGGGCGACTCGGCATCGGCGGGTCGCCCCAAAGTTCCACAATTTATCAGAAAATCACAACGGTGGTCCAACCCCGTCGCCGGTCCGGAAGGTCGGCAGGGCGGCCGAGTCGACGTATTCCACTCCGTCCCAGGTGGGAAGCGGTGTCGGCATCAGTTGGACCTGGCCCGGGTGCTCGATGTCCCAGCGCAGCAGCATGGCGTGGTCCTCGTGCTGGGTGTTGTGGCAGTGCTCCATGTAGGATCCGGCGAACTCGCGGAAGCGGATAGCGACCACGACCTCATCGGAACTGTCATCCTCGCGGCCGATGCGATAGAGGTCCTTGCGCGCCCAGCGTTCCCATTCTGGGGGCGCCTGTCCATCCCGCGAGAGGATAACCCCTTCCTCGAAGTGAATGTGGATCGGGTGGCTCCAGCCGCCGTTGCCGCCCACAAGGCTCCAGATTTCCAACGTCCCTACACCCTCGAAGCCTGCCGCTGTGGGGCCGGTAGACAGCTGAGGCGCCGCCGAAATCCTCCTGGGGTCGGCGGTGGAGCGGATGTCCTCATCGACCCGGATGGTCCACGGGGCTGCGTCGGTGCCGCCCTTGTCGAACTCGAAGGTGCGATGGCGGGCGGTGGCCAGCGCCGGGTCGTTGCGATCGATGGGGAGCGGGATCATCTTTTTGCCACCCACCACGAATTCGCTCGGATCCATGCTCAGATCCTGACCCGTGTAGGGCTGCACCCGCAGTTCCAGGAACGGGCCGACTGCCGGGTCGCCGCCGATCCAGGCGTCAGGCACTCCGTCGGCGGGGACGGTGGTGTCCTGCAGTTGGGGATTGTAGGCCCCGGAAAGGATAGCCTCAAGAGTAACCCGGTCGCCCGGGCGCTGTCCGTCGCTGTGCTCCAGCACGTTGACGAAGTATAGCCGATCACCGGGCTGGATGCCATGCTGGCTGAAGTTGACGATGATGTCGTATCGCTCGCCAACGGACATGGTCGGCAGTTGTCCCATGTTGGTGCCGAGGGTGCCGTCGAAGGCCACCGAGTGTTCCATGATGTTGCCGTCGTTGGCGATCAGATGGAAGGGAACCCGGTTGTAGGAGATGCCGGAGTTCGGCGGCCCGGGAATCTCGCCGCCCTCGCCGTCAAGCTGATGCACCAGGGCGATGGTCATGTAGCGCGACACCGAGCCGTTCAGCATGCGGAAGCGGTAGCTGCGAGCCCGCACCTCGAAGTAGGGCTTGTAAAGCCAATTGGTCAACAGTTGGTCGCCCAGGAAGCCATCCATGTTGAAGATGTTGAACCACAACTGTCCGCTCTGGTCCCACGCCTTGTCAGCGACCACCACGTTGACATCGTAGTCGCGGTTGCCCCAGGGCAGCGCCGTGCCGCTCGGGAAGCGCAGGTTTACACCGTCGTCGAAAGCCTCGTTGCCGCGGTCAAGAGCGCTGTAGTAGTTCATCATCGCGGCGTTCCCCTTGTAGACGTTCTGCGCCGTGAAGTCGAGCATGTGGTCGTGGAACCAGTGGCTGCTCATGGTCTCGCGCCAGTCGCCGCGGATCTGGATTTTCCCGTCCTGACAGGTCTTCCTGCCCGGGTTGGCGTCGTTGACGAAGAGGGTTTCGCCCGGCGAGCAGGGGAAGGCCGCCCGCGGATCGGTCGCGCTGGTGTTGATGGTGTCGTAGCCGGCGAGTGTAATCGGCCAGCGATAGTCATAGAACTGCCCCGGGAAGAAGAAGGCGTTGGTATAGCCGTCGCTCTCGGCCGGATTGTGGCCGTTGTGCTCATGGGTAGAAATGGTATGGATGCCGAAGCCGCGGTTGACCGACGGGTCGATGGGCAACGCGTTGTAGTGGCGCATCAGGACCGGCTGCCCGTAGCGCACCATGAGGAGCTTGGGCGGCAGGGTTCCGTCGAAAGTCCAGAGGGCATCGGGATTCTGGATCGGCATGGCCGGATGGAAGCGGATGGCGATGCCGCTGGTTGTTCCCTCGGTGCCCGGCACCCCCGCGGTGTTGTGATAGAGTCCGCCGGGGCCAAACTCGCCAGCCTGGTAGCGGTGCAACTGCCTGCTGTCACGGAAGCCGCCGTTCACCCGTGCGCCAGCCTGAGCGGTCTTGTAGAAGATCTGCGGGAAGAATTCGTTCCATCGCTGGTGCGCCCAACCGCGTCCCGGCGGCCGGCCTTCAGCGGGCGGCGCCTCGAGCTCGCGGCCGAGGTAGGATGCAACCTGCGCTTTCCAGGGGTTCTCATCGAGGGTATTGGCGAATTCCGAGGGGAAAGGGGCGATCCCAGGCTGTGCCAGGAAGGATTCCAGTGCCGCGGGAGCCGGTCCGCTCGCTGAACTCACGGGTGCCGGGAAGGAATTGGCCGGTACCGGGCCGGTCGCGCTGAGCGGTTCAGTGCCGAATTCTTCGAAACGCAGCATCTGCTGGGTGAAGGGCAAGGCGCCGAACAGGGGGCTCGGCCGGCTGTTGGTCGGGACGTTGAAATCGCCATCGGGCTGTTGCAGAGCTTCCTGCACGACGTTGTTGGCGCCCGGGTCTATCAGGGCACCATTCGGCCCCTCCAAGGTCCCCTCATTGGCATGGGGTAGCGTTTCAATCACAGCATTGTCGATCCCGTCGGTGAAGGCAGACGGATCATCCGCTGGGGGCGGGCCGAAGAAGTCAGCGACGGGAGGAGTGATGCCGGCTCCGTCTGCCGGCATGGCGCTGCCGCCACCACCTCCACCACCGCTACAGGAAGTCAGGGCTAAAAGGACGAAAAGGGCAAAGCAACGCCTCAGCCATCTTTTCGGTAGAGTGATCATAGTTGAACTCCTATTCAACGATCGATAAGCATCGACCGACAAATTCGAATATGAATATTATTATCTGTTTGTTTAAAGTATGCCGCCAGCAGAAGAATGTCTCTATGGGGAAATTGCGCAATGGGCGGTAGGAAATTACTACTTTTGGAAAATTGAAAAAATCCCCCTGGCCTGGAAGATCAGGAGGATTGAAGTCGAGAAAATCAAACTTTCAACAGATCAGAGCGTAGGCCCAACGCCGTTCCCGGTCCGGAAGGTCGGCAGCGCCGCCGAATCGACGTATTCCACACCGTCCCAGGTCGGCAGGGGTGATGGCATCAGCTGCACCTGGCCCGGATGCTCAATGTCCCAGCGCAGCAGCATGGCGTGGTCTTCGTGCTGGGTATTGTGGCAGTGCTCCATGTAGGTCCCGGCGAACTCGCGGAAGCGGATGGCCATCTCAACGTTCCTGCCGCTGTCGCCTTCGGGGCCGATGCGGTAGACGTCCTTGCGCGCCCACCTCTCCCATTCCGGGGGCGCCCGCCCGTCTCGCTGCAGGATGACCCCTTCCTCGAAGTGAACGTGGACCGGATGGCTCCAGCCGTTGCCGCCGTTGACGATGTTCCAGATTTCCAGCGTCCCTTCGCCCTCAAAGCCCGCAGCGGTGGGGCCGTTGGCCAGTTGAGGCGCCGCGGTGATCCGCCTGGGGTCCATGGCGAAGCTTAGGCCGGCATCGGTCCTGATGGCCCACGGAGATTCGTCGGTACCGCCTCCCCCGCTAACAAACTCGAAGGTGCGATGCCGGGCGGTGGCCAGTGCCGGGTCATTGCGATCGATGGGGAGCGGAATCATCGTCTTCCCGCCCACCACGAATTCGCTCGGGTCCATGCTCAGGTCCTGGCCCGTGTAGGGCTGGACCCGCAGTTCCAGGAACTTGCCGACGGCCGGGTCGCCGCCAATCCAGGCGTCGGGCACGCCGTCGGCGGGGACGGAAATGTCCTGGACCTGGGGATTGTAGGTCCCGGAGAGGATGGTTTCGAGAGGAATCTTCTCCCCCGGGCGCTGTCCGTCCGTGTGCTCCAGCACGTTGACGAAATAGAGCCGATCCCCGGGCTGGATGCCATGGTGGCTGAAGTTGACGATAATGTCGTAGCGCTCGGCGATCCCCTGGACCGGCAGTTGCCCCCTGACGGTGCCGAGAGTGCCGTCGAAGGCGACCGAGTGTTCCATGATGTTGCCGTCGTTGGCGATCATGTGGAAGGGGACCCGGTTGTAGGAGATGCCGGAGCCCGGCGGGCCGGGGATCTCGCCTCCCTCGCCATCGAGTTGATGCACCAGGGCGTGGGTGAAGTAGCGCGACACCGAGCCGTTCTGGATGCGGAAGCGATAGCTGCGCGCCCGCACCTCGAAGAAGGGCTTGTACAGCCAGTTGACCGTCATCACGTCGCCCAGGAAGCCGTCGAGGTTGAAGATGTTGAACCAGAGCTGCCCCGTCAGGTCCCAGGCCTTGTCGGCGACCAGGATGTTGACGTCGTAGTCGCGGTTGCCCCAGGGCAGCGCGCTGCCGCTCGGGAG
>DASPGW010000200.1 GCA_035620395.1 Desulfuromonadales bacterium
CGACAATCTGGAAATGGGATTGGCCCAAAGACCGAGGGTCAGGTCCTGCTGTTCCCGCTCCCGGTCGAATTCAACGGGAACCGGGATGTCGGCGGCGTCGAAGAGAAATTCACGGTGCCTGTCGTTCTCTTCGTCCACGGCCTTGGCGGTCAGGTTGACCCCCCAAAGGGCTGAAGGGGAGTAGATGGTTCCGAAAAAAAGTTCGTGACGGTTCTCGTAGGACGCAGCGTACGCCGGATCGTCGGAGGTCCGGTACTGGTACCACAGATTCACCTTCAGCGCCCGACTGCCGAAAGGCCGGGCCAGAAGTCCGACCTTGATCCGCTGCAAAACCTCGTCCTCCGGCAGCTCCCAGACATCGTCGGTCACGCCGCCAAGAGCAATCGGGGCCTGAAACCCGTGGTGCGGTTCGGGGCCTCCCGTGTTGCCGCGATGGAGCTTTTCGAGTTGGTACTCACCCTTGAAGGTCAAGTTGCGCGTCGGCCGGTAGGCGATGATCGCCTCATGGTTGGCCCGCCGCAGGTCGACATTCTCCCGCACATTGAAATCATTACCAAAGGCAGAAACGACCTCGGGGTTATCCGTGTCGAGATCGAGCAGGCGGTAGCGGAAATTGAGTGTCCATTTCGGCGAAGGAATGTAGGTTACATCGCCAGCCGCCTTGTAGTAATCGGTTTTGGCCTCGACCCCATTGACTCCGAACGGCTGGCCGGCAAGGTCCGAGCGGTTTTCCCGCTCGCCGATAGCGAAACTGGCGCCGGCCACCACCCCTCCCGACAGGGAAGTATGCATTTTGATGGAAGTTTCGGTCAATCTGGAGTCGGGATCCTCATCGTGCTGAAAGGTCCCGGCCGGGCGCAGGAGGTGCCCCTGGAAGGTATCGAACGGGATCGGCTCGCGATCCCGGAACTCCCGGTAAAGCTGCTCAAAGATGAGGTCGACGGGGCCGAGATGGGCGTCCAGACCGGCGGTGATTTCGTCGGTAACGCGATCAATGCTGCGGGTTTTACTCTGCATGTGACAGGCATTGCATGTCCCGCCAGTTGCAGGGGTGTTCGGAATGGCGGGGTGGTCGAATCCTTCGTCGACAAACCGAAGCTGCCGATCACCCTTTTTTTCGAAGCGCCAGTAACGCAGATTGAGATGCGCCGGAAAGGTCTTTAACTTGCCGCGGAGATGGGCCTCGTTGGTGTCGAGCCGGATCCCGTAATCTTCACCAGGGTTCTGATCCGCAAACTGGACCCGTACCGTTCCGTCCGAAGTGGCCGCCTGACCGTTGGCATCACCGCGAGCCTCCGGCACTCCGGGGGCGTAAGGGATGTGATCGAGGTTGTGGAAGAAGCGTTCGGTACGCAGATTAAGACTGGCAAGGCCACTATGGTCGAGGTGGGCCTCGGCACGATAGTCATTTTCGTTCAGAAATTTGCCCTCGAAAATGTAATGGTGCCCTCCGGTTCCGCCCCGCAGATCCAGCCCGAGGGTTGGACTGGAGTCGAGAAAACTGTACTCCACTGCACGGTCGGGATTGGCGTCGACACTGACCGCCTGATAGCCCACCTCTATTTTACCGTTCGAAGCTAGGCCCTCCTCTGCGGCGGCAGACAGGGTTGGGGGTGACAACAGAATGAATCCGGTCAGAGCAAGGAACGTGGCGCAAAGTCGCAAGTTCACGATCGCCTCCTGAAACAGCAATAGTCATTAAAAAATCGTCCTGTACTCTAGCGGGCAATGAAACTTCCACGCCCGTGCCCCGAAGGGATATCGGTACCGTGAATGGAAGAATGGCAATCGGTGCAGCGGGAATAGAGCGCGGCCTTCATCTCCTGAGTGGAGAGCGTTCCCTGGGCAGAGCGAGTACCCCGACCGAGGTGGCCGGCATGACACTGCATGCAGAGGAAGGGCTGCGCCGCCGTCAGCAGGGGATCATTGGGTGAGCCGTGCGCCTTGTGGCAGTTGGTGCAGGTTTCGGTCACATCGGCATGCTCATAAACAAAAGGCCCCTGGAATTCCATGTGGCAGCGGGTGCACATCGCCTTGACCGTCTGCCCCAGGAGAAGGGGCTCCTGGGTGGTCCCGTGTGGCTCATGACAGTCGATGCAGGCCATCTTGTGTTCGGGGACGGGATGATGAGAGAACTGGGCGAACTGCATGCGAACCTGCTGATGACATCCGTAGCAGAGCTCTGACATCTCCTGCCGGCTCACTTTCTGCCGCGGGCCCTGGTGCAGTTGGTGACAGTCGAAGCAGCTGACATCGCTGATCGCATGGGTGCTGGCGTTCCAGTGTTGGAGATTGGGGGTGGAAGAGGCGGAGTGGCACTTCAGACAGATGAGCGTCTGGGCCTGGGCGGGAAGTTCCTTCAGCGGCAGCAGGTTCTCGAAGCTGCAACGCTTTTCTCCTGAAGCCGTTTCTACCAACACGGCGACCGCCAGGTCGCCGGGGCCGTGACACGATTCGCAGTTGACGAGAGGAAGGCCGCTCTCTGCCGAAACCTGGGCGCCATGCACGGAATGCTGCAAGTCCTGGGATATTTTGTCGTGCACATGGCACTTGGCGAGA
>DASPGW010000201.1 GCA_035620395.1 Desulfuromonadales bacterium
CCAAGATCTGTAGTTAGTCGTCCCTGAAAAATTCGATTTTTGATCTCAGGCAGCGTCCAACAGGTACCAGGAGAGAAGAATCGAAGGATCGATTCTTGGCCATGGGTTGACGGACGTCCCATCTGGACGGCAAAAGTAGCCATTCAAGCGGCTTGAGCTCTTTGAAAGTAAGCCAAAAAAAAGTCCGTAGAAGCTTTCTCAAGCTAAACCCGCAGGCCGCCAGAATGGCGGTCATCTTGTCGCCGGCGGCTCCCTTGAGGTCGTTGCCATCCAGGTGGTGATCCTGCTTCATGGGGCCGATCTGCTTGGGGTTGCCCGGTTTTCTGGTCTATCGGATTCCGGCATCCTTGCCGTGACACTTGTTGCACAAGGTCTGCTGAGACGGCCCATAGCGGTGGAGGATGTTCTCCCCGTAATAGGCATGGTTGGCATCGGGGGAGCGCAGAACCGCGGAGAACGATAGCAGGGGAACGCCGAAGTCCCAGCGGCCAATGCCGCTGAAGGCCGAGGCGTGGGCGCGGTGGCAGCTCAGGCACATGACGGTGGATTCCGTCGATGGCCCATCCGTCCGGGCACACCGCAGCTGTCCCAGGGATCCCTTGCCGCGCTCGAAGGGAACGAGAAAGTCATAAGAAGATGCGGTGCCGGCGCCGAGGTTGCCGGTGCCCCGATAGGTTTTGTAGATGGCTGCCAGGGTTCCAAGGCGCGAATCGTTGCCGGCCGGGTGGGTGTGGGCGCCGTTGAAGCCGCTGTGGCAGTTGATGCACCATTCGGACATGCCGGACCCGTAGTCGGGGTGGTCGTGGTCCGTTTCGGCCTGCAGGTTCCCTTCCGGTTGCCCGAGGCAGGGTAGCGCCTCCGGCGCCGGATTGGCGAAGCTGAAACCGGCGGCCAGGGAGCCTCCCCGGTAGCCGGCGCCCCCCAGCAACCGATAGTTCTTCAGGGCGGTCGTATGGGGATCGTGACAACTGGTGCACTGGAGCCATGCTGATTGATAGGTCACCGAACCGTCGCTTGGCCCTGACCGCAGGGTCGTGTCGGCTACCAGGCCGAAGCCGGCGGCAAGGACGTTGTGCCCATGCCTTTCCCCTCTGCCCACGGGGTCGGGGGTGGCAAATGTCGAGGTCAGCCAGTAGAAGTCGCCGGCCGGCGTGTAGGCGCTGCCGTCGGCAGTGAGCACCCGGTAGGTGCTGGCATGACAGCCGAGGCAGGTAGAGCTCGGATCGGCCCCTTTGAGCGCCATCTCCGCCGTATGACAGCCTTCACAGGCGGATGCGCTGCCGTCATGGAAAGTGGCGCCGGCCTCCCCGGAAGCCCCAAGGAGGAAGAGGGTGAGGAGGATAATGGCTGAGATGATCGAACGCATTGACACCTCGTCTCAGGGATCCGGTTGCGCAGGTGAGTGAAAGTCAAGGGAGGGGTGGATCTAGCTAGGTACGTACAACTAGTGAAGCCGAGTTTGTTCCGGTTGTCAAGGGGACTGCGCCAGCGCTTTGCGGAGGCCGCCCTGGCGATTTCAGACCAGAGAGAGTCGGTTCTGAGGGGAAACCTGGGACTGTTCCCGGGAGGCGATGCGGTTGCGCCCCTGACTCTTTGCCTGGTAAAGGGCGAGGTCGGCTGCGTGGATCAGGGCTGAGGGGTCGTCGCCGTCCAGGGGGTAGGTGGCGAGGCCGATGCTGACGGTCAGCCGGCCGAGGGGGAGGAGTTCTTCTCCGGCAAACGACTCCAGCTCCAGCTCCCGCCGCACCCTTTCCGCAGCCAGTCGGGCCTCCCTGGCGGGGGTGCCCGGCAGCAGGATGCAGAACTCTTCGCCGCCGTAGCGGGTAACGACGTCCATCTCCCGGGCCGTCTCCTTCAACAGGGCGGCGATCTTCGTCAGGGCGCTGTCGCCGGCGAGGTGGCCGCAGAGATCGTTGTAGATCTTGAAGTGGTCGATATCGAGCAGCATCAGGGAAAACTCGAGATGCTGGCGGGAGGAGCGGTTCAGTTCCTCCTCGAGTCGCCGGTCAAGGAAGCGGCGGTTGTAGACGCCGGTCAGCGGATCGGTCATCGCCTGCTCTTCGAAGTGGGCCGCGCTCTCCAGGGCGGTGAGCCGCTCGATCATGGCCGCGGCATGTTCGATGAAGGCGGTCAGCAGGTGCAGGTCTGATTCGGTGAATTTTTCCCGCTGCAGCAGGTCCGAAAGATTGAGGACGCCAATGGTTCTTCCCCGCAACTGGATCGGGATGCTGATGAAGGACTTGGTCCGGAAGCGAGGGCGGTTGAGGATGCCAACGCGGGGGTCTTCTTCGATGTCGCTGACCAGCAGGGGGGACCCGCTTTGCGCCACCTGCCCGGCGATGCCGGTACCGACCCGCATACGCAAGGTCCGGGCCAGAGCCAGGTTCATCCCTCTGGCTGCGACGATGGCCAGGTTTTCTCCCGTCTGGTCGACCATCATCAGCGAACCGCAGGCGGCAGCCAGGAGATTGACGGACGATTCCAGAATCTGGTGGTAGAGATCCTCCCGGCTCTTCGCCCGGGCCAGAGCGTTGACCATTTGAATCGGGAGGCGGCAACTGTTTTCCATGAGCCCCCGGCGCTCCTGCTGTGCCTGGCGCAAGGCGAGGAATCTGGCGGCTGCCCGCGCCCCCAGCAGTTCCAGAACCAGCTGTTCGCGAGGGGGGAAGTGGCGGTCCAGCAGGAAGATGGCCCCCAGTTTTTCCGCGCCGTGCACCAGGGGCAGGATGACGGCACGTTCAGCCGTCACCTGCGGCAGCAGGGCATTGAAACCCTTGCCGATCTGGACCGGTTTGCCCTGGCGGGTCGGCTCGAGGTAGTCGGCGAGGGAAACATCCACCCGCGTTACCGCTTCGAGCGGCAGGCCCAGAGAGCCGGCCACCGTGAAGCCCGTCCTGCCGTTGTCGTTGAGCACCATGGCGATGCGGGGAACCTCGAAGTGGATGGCGAGGGCTTCGACGAGCAGTTGGATCAGCTCCGCTTCGCCGTCGACCCGGTCAATCTCCCGGCCGATGGCGACCAGCATCTCCAGACAGCGCATGGCCCTGGCCAGGGAGAGCGCCGGCAACTCCCGCTCCAGCAGCGCCGGCAGCAGCTCCTGGATCTTCTGCGTCGCGGACTTCAGCTCCTGGCTGCCGGCAAAGGCTGCGGTGTCTCGCAGCCGGGCGACCAGGCAGCAGCGTGGAATCCCGGGGTGATGGATCGGGATGGTGAACGTTGGCGGATCGGCAGGAGAGGAGAAAACCACCTGGATTGGGGAGCGGAGAAGGTCTCTGGCCGCCTCGGGTCCCTGCAGCAGGAGCCCGGCAGGGGCAAGGTCGCCGTACAGATCGAATGCATCCGAGTTCGGCCAAAGCAGCAGCAGGCGATAGCAGCCAAGCTGCGGCTGGCGCTGAAAGAGGTCGAGAAGGTCCCCGGGATCGATGGCCTGGCAACGGTCCAATGCCGCAATACCTTCCTGAGACGTCACTTTATCCTGGCCCCTCCCGTTATGGGAGGGGCGACGGACATTTTCACTATTGCATTTTTATCGGTAAGTCATGCGGGTCCACGTGGCAGACGAGGCAGGTGTTGAACCTGGCCATCATCTGCGGCGGATGCGGAGACTTGTGGCACTCAGTGCAATTCGGCACCAAGCCGTGTTTGCTGTGGCAGGCTGTGCAGTTGACCTTGCCGTGCCGGCTCGGCGTCTTGGACCATTTGAGGAAAACATCGTTGTGGCAGGCGGCGCAGGTGGCTGCCGCTGAATCGGCTGCAAAGACGGTTTCCCGCGGCTTGTGGACCGGATGGCAGGCCTGGCAGGCGGCCAGGGCCTGGTTCGGGAAATGCGGCTGATGGCACTCGAAGCAGCTGGGGATGCGCCCGTGTCGCTGGCTGTGGCAATCCTGGCAGGCCTGGCCGGAGTGGGCGCTGGGGAATTTCTTCAGCTGCTCGGCCGGCTGGTTATGGCAATCGGCGCAGTTTTTGGCCAGCGCCTGCAGCGAGAGCTGCGTCTTCGGGGCATGCGGGTTCACATGGCAGGCGAGGCAGTCCGTCTGCTTTTCCCCGTGGGGCAGGCTGTGGCAGTTGCTGCAGGCCGGCATCAACTCGGAAAAATTGTCCTTGCGCGGGTTGTAGGCATGAAAAACTTCATGGCAGTCCGTGCAGTTGAACCGGTGCCCGCCCCCCTCGTTCTTGAGGGCTTTGAAATGATGCAGGTGGCAGCGGCCGCACTCCGCCGTCGTCATCGGCTCGGGGTCGGTTGCATAGGAGCCCGGCAGGGCGTCCGGCAGGGAGCCCCTGCCGGACGGTGCCGCTGCTTCGACGGCGCCCGGCCCGCTGAGCGAAAGGAGAAACAGGGCCGAGCTCAGTAACAATCCGCCGCGAACCAGGCTGTGACGCCGGCTCATTTTTTGGTCCCTTGCGGGGTCTTGGGCGCTGGAGCCTTGGGCGCCGGAGCCTTGGGCGCGGGCCCGGCCTTGGGAGCCTGTTGACCCTTCCAGCTATTCAGGTCGTGGGCGATGTTGTGGCAGTCGCCGCATCTGGGGAATTTCTCGTGCATGCCCGCTGCGTGCGGCTTGCCGTGGCAGTCAGAACACTGGGGAACCGTCTTGTGCTTGTTGGCATGGCAGGTGACGCAGGTGACGGAGCGGTGTTTGGTCTCGCTGGCCATCAGCAGGTCATTGGCTTTCTGGTGGCAGGCGGCGCACTGGATGTTGGCCGTCTGCGGCCCGTAGGTCAGCAGCAGCGGCTGGTGGGCCTGATGGCAGGTCTTGCAGTCGGCCTGGGTCATGGTCGGCGCGTGCGGCTTGTGGCACTGCACGCACTCGGGGATCATGCCGTGCTTGTTGGCGTGGCAGAAGTTGCAGGCGACCTCGGCATGCTTGCTGGGGCTGGCCTTGGTTTCCTGGCCCTGCTGCTGATGGCAGGTCAGGCAGACCTCCTTGAGCTCCCCTTTCAGGGTGATGTCGAGGGGAGTGTGGGGGTTGTGGCAGGTTTTGCAATTCTTGAGCTCGTAATGGGGGGCGCCGCTGTGGCAGTTGCTGCATTCGGGGATGTTGTTGGCCACCTTGGGCCGATGGCTTTCGTGGCAGGCCATGCAGCTGATCTCGGTCTTGTGAGCCGACCCCTTTTCAGCGATCTCCCGCGGTTCCCGCTCGTGGCACTTGGCGCAGTCGGCATCCGCGAGAGTCGGCTTCGCCGCAGCCTGCTGGGCCCAGACCGGCAACGCCGGGGCCAGACAGAACCCGAGGCCGAATAAAACCAGGGTCGATACAAACAGGCAGGTTCTTTTTCCCATCTCCAATTCTCCTTTCACCTTTACAACAGCATTGAATTTCTGCGACGGCCCGAACGCGGGCCTGCTCAGGCGCCTATGCGCACTCCCAATTTCCGGTCATTCATAAAACGACGACAATGGCGACCAAGCTTAACCAATTTTTAATCTGTCAGTAAAGTAAAATCAGTCTTTTCAAGGCTGCTCACAAAAATTTATGGGAATAGATTTCAGGTTGAGTGATTTTTCGCCCTTTCTCTTTATGGTCCGTTTCGCTATCCTTCCCCTGCAACCCGTACCCGCTGCCGGCGCCGTCCGGCTTCCATGGGAGGAACCATGAGGAAACAAAGAGCAAACGCATTCCTGACCCTGCTGGCCGCCGCCCTTCTGTTGGCGCCATCTCCTGCCCGGGCCGCCGAGGAACGCCGCAGCACCCTGCAGGACCAGCAGGAGGTGGCGGTCACCATCTACAACGAGGATCTCGCCCTGGTCCGCGACCAGCGCCTGGTTTCCCTGGACAAGGGGGAAAATGTCCTCGCCTTTCGCGAGGTGAGTGCCCAGATGCGCCCGGAGACAGCCCTGCTGCGCAGCCTGACGCAGCCGCAGGGATTCTCCGTGGTCGAGCAGAATTTCGACTTCGACCTGCTCACTCCGCAGGCGCTGCTGGAAAAGTACGTCGGCAGGCGGGTGCAGGTGGTCCGCGTCCATCCGCAGACCGGCGCCGAGACGGCCGAGGACGCCGTCGTGCTCGCCGCTACGGGCGGCGTTGTCCTGCAGATTGGCGACCGCATCGAGACCGGCGTGCCGGGGCGCCTTAGCTACCCCGACGTGCCGGCGAACCTGCGCGACCGGCCGACCCTGGTCGTCCAGCTGCTGAGCGGTACGGAAAAACCCCAGCAGCTCGAGCTCGCCTACCTCACCGGCGGCCTCTCCTGGCGAGCCGACTATGTCGCCGAACTCGGCGCCAAAGACGACCGCCTCGATCTCTCCGGCTGGGTGACCCTGACCAACCAGAGCGGCGCCA
>DASPGW010000202.1 GCA_035620395.1 Desulfuromonadales bacterium
TAAGGGGCTTTAACCTTGGGTCTTTTGCCCCGAGCCCTCGGCCGGATTCTATGGCATTATTTCATTCATGCTTCCGGTCCGGTAGCCCTGAAGGTCGAGGGCGACGTAGGTAAAGCCGGCAGCCTTGAATTCCAGGACGACCGCCTGCCGCAGATCCTCATCGAGCAGGCGGGGGATCTCTTCGGCGGCCACCTCGATGCGGGCCGTATCGCCGTGGTAGCGGACCCGGTAGTTGCGGAACGCGTGATGGCGCAGGAAGGTTTCGCAGCGGTCGATCTGCGCCAGCCGTTCCGGGGTGATCTCGGTGCCGTAAGGGAAGCGGGAGGAGAGGCAGGCGAAGGGTTGCTTGTGCCAGGTCGGCAGGTCCAGCCTTCGGCTCAGCTCGCGGATTTCGTCCTTGCCCAGGCCGGCCTCCAGCAGGGGGGAGCGCACGGCCAGTTCGCAGGCGGCCTCACGGCCGGGACGGTAGTCGGCGAGATCGTCGGCGTTGGCGCCGTCGAGAATAAAGGCGAAACCGAGTTCCCGGGCCTGTTGCCGACAGATGCTGAAAAGCTCGTGCTTGCAGTAATAGCAGCGCCGGGGATCGTTGCCGGCAAAGCCGGGAATCTCCAGCTCATTGCTCTCGACCACGATCTGGCGGACGCCGAACGAGGCGGCCAGTTCCCGGCTCTCCTCGAATTCGTACTGGGGGTAGGTCGGCGAGGTGGCGGTCAGGGCGACCGCGTTTTCGGCGCCGAGCACATCGCGGGCGACCCGCAGCAGGAAGGTGGAATCGACGCCCCCGGAAAAGGCGATTACCACCTTCTTCATCTCCCGCAGCAGGTTTTGAAGTTTCTGGAATTTCTGGTCAATAGACATGACGGATCAGTAGTTCCTCAGGACGAAGCCGTCCAGGTTTCGATAGATGAACCTGACTGGCACTCGAGAAGTTGTGAGGCTGAATGCTCAGTCGAAGATGCCGGTCGAGAGGTAGCGCTCGCCGGTGTCGCAGAGCATGGTCACGACATTATTCCCCGGGCCGAGACGGCGGGCGATCTGCAGGGCGGCAAAGACGTTGGCGCCGGAGGAGATGCCGACGAAGACCCCTTCCTCGCGGGCCAGCCGGTAGGCTGTCTGTATGGCGTCGTCGTTGCCGACCGTGAGGACTTCCTGGTAAACCTTGGTGTCGAGAATATCGGGGATGAAGCCGGCACCGATCCCCTGGATCTTGTGGGGGCCGGGTCCGCCGCCGGAGAGGACCGGTGAATCGGCAGGTTCGACGGCGATGATCAGGGCCTGCGGATTATGGCGGCGCAGGGCGTGGCCGACGCCGGTGATCGTCCCTCCCGTGCCGACGCCGGCAACGAAGGCGTCGACCTTGCCGTCAAGGGCCTGGATAATCTCCGGGCCGGTGGTCTGTTCGTGGATGCGGGGGTTGGCCGGGTTCTTGAACTGCTGCGGCATGAAACATTTTTTGCTGCGGGCGATCTCCTCGGCCTTGTCGATAGCGCCGCGCATGCCATGAGCTCCGGGTGTCAGGATCAGTTCCGCACCGTAGGCGCCGAGCAGGCGGCGGCGTTCGTGGCTCATCGTGTCGGGCATGGTCAGGATCAGCTTGTAGCCGCGCACGGCACTGACCAGGGAGAGGCCGATGCCGGTGTTGCCGCTGGTCGGTTCGACGATGGTGTCGCCCGGCCGGATGCAGCCATCCTTTTCGGCCTGGTCGATCATCGCCAGGGCGATGCGGTCCTTGACGCTGCCGCCCGGATTGGTCCCTTCCATTTTTCCCCAGACCGCTGCCCATTCCGGGCTCGCCAGCTTGTTGAGGCGCACCAGGGGAGTATTGCCGATCTGCCCGAGGGGGTTGCTGCTGATGATGGTTGGCATGGGGGCTCCTAGATGAAATACATGAAGCGGTGGTCGAGTTCCTTCTCCAGGCCGAGGCGTTTGCCTTCCTCGCAGAGGTCCTTGAGGGTGACGGACTGGAAATACTCGTTGAGACGCCGGGTCGCCTCCGTCCAGACGATCTGCGTAACACAAAGGTTATCGAATTCACAAGTCTTCTTACGGCTTTTGCTTTCCTTGGTGCATTCGACCAGGGCCATCTCCCCCTCGGCCGCCTCGATGATGTCGCGCACCGTAATCTCATGGGGCTGCCTGGCCAGATAATAACCCCCCTGCGGGCCGCGCCGGCTCTTGAGCAGGCCGGCTTTCTTCAGGTCCTGGAAAATCTGCTCGAGGTAGCGGGGCGAGATGGCCTGTCGGCGCGAAATGTCCTTGATCTGCGCAGGAAGGGTTCCCGCATGATAGGCCATATCAAAAAGCGCACGAAGCCCGTAGCGGCTTTTAGTCGAGAGTTTCATGGTGTTTGTCCTCCATGCAATGTTTATATGAGTATTAATAAAGTTTATCATTTGTGTCAAGAATTAAATCGGCCGCCCGGCTTGAAAATTACCCGTTCGATGGTTAACTGAAACGGATGCGATAATCTGCTTCCTGGAGGATTCGATGCCGCAGTGCTCCCGGGCTTTTGGGCTTTCGTTCTTGCCGGTCCCCTCGGCGCTGGTGACTTTCCGCTCTCCAGATGGAAAGGTGCGGGTTCACTCCGTGGGCTGGTTGGGAGTGGTCTGTGACAATCCTCCTCTGCTTACGGTCTGTCTGCGGCCAGGGGTAGACGACCAAAAGGTACTCCGGGCGGGGGATCGGTTTTTTGTCAACCTGCCCAATGAGGAACTTATGCAGGCCTTGGCCGGTCCGATGTGGCCGGGCCGGGACGCGGACCCGGCCACAGCCGGCCGGTCGCCGCTGTCGCTGCTCGTGGGAGAGGAGAGAGGGGTGCCGCTGGTTGCCGCCTGTCCGGTCCGGATTGAATGCCGCTGCCGTTCCCTGAAGGCGCGCTTCGGTCAACGCCGGCTCAGTGGCGAAGTCCTCGCCGTGCACCTCGACGGGCGTCGTCAGGAGTTGGCGGCACCGGTGGATTTCTGCCGTCTGATGCCTTTGCAAAGGCGGCACTTTCAGGGGCTCGGTGCGGATCTCCAGTCACGGGACGTCTCTTGACAAAAGGGAGCGGCGGCGAGATAATTAGTTTGTGCTAAAGATATGTTCTGACCGAAGGGACGGGCAAAAGGAAAGGATGGTGAAGCACTATGTTGCCAGTCCAGTGGGAACCTTTCCGGGGTCTGGGCAGAGAGTTGAGCACTCTGCACAAGGAAATGGATGAGCTCTTCCGCAAGACGTTCGGACTGACCACGGAACCCGCCTTTGAAAGGGGAGGGATGATCACTCCGGCGGTCAATACATTCGTGGAAGGGAATAGCTACTGTGTCGAGGCCGAACTTCCCGGTATCAGCAAGAAAGACCTCGATGTCAGCATCGACGGAAACATCCTTACTCTCCGCGGCGAACGCAGGGAGAGCAAAGAGCGGAAAGAGGAAACTTACTTCATCCGTGAATCGCAGTACGGCTCCTTCCTCCGCAGGCTGACCCTGCCCGAAGGGGTGAATACCGAGAAGATTCACGCGGCTTATGAGAATGGTGTGCTGAGAATCAGCATGCCGATGGAGAAAAAATTCGCAACCGGTCGTAAAGTGTTGATCGAAGGGCCGGAAGAGAGCGGCAAGAAAAGGGAAATCCACTAGGCACCAGAGGAAAACGAGCGGTGAGATAACCGCTTGCAACTCGTCAGCCAGTCCCGTTCGGTATGGAAAATCTGAGGAAGGATAAGACACGGCGCCCGCATGGGCGTCTTTTTTTGTCAGGAAATTTAGCTTTTGAGCAGGCCGAAGCAAAGTTTTCAGCCGCATGGAGCAAGGGCCAGCCCTGCCGGGCCGGCCCTTTTCGTCCAGATCCCTTCGCTGTGTTCAGGCCCCGGCGGGCTTGAACGTGTCGGGTGTGAAGTTGTAGGTGGCGAAGTAGTCCTCGACCGTTTCAGCCCGGCGGATCAGTTCGACGCTGCCGTCAGTGCGCAGCAACAGCTCCATGGGCCGCAGGCGGCCGTTGTACTGGAAACCCATGGCGTGCCCGTGGGCGCCGCTGTCGTGGATGGCCAGCAGGTCGCCTTCGGCGATCGGCGGCAGTTCGCGCTGCACGGCAAACTTGTCGTTGTTCTCGCACAGCGAGCCGACCACGTCGTAGACCTCGGTCTTCGGCAGGTTCTCCTTGCCGATGACGCTGATGTGGTGGTAGGCGCCGTAGAGGGCCGGGCGCATCAGGGCCGACATGCAGGCATCCACGCCGATGTACTTGCGGTAGGTGTCCTTGTGGTTGATGGCGGTGGTGATCAGGCAGCCGTGCGGGCCGGTCATGTAGCGGCCGCTCTCCATGTACATCCGCGGCGCGTAGCCGTGCTGCCGGCGGAAGGCGTCGAACAGGGCGGTGATCTCGCTGGCCATCTGCTCGAGGTTCAGGGCGTTGTCCTCCGGCCGGTAGGGGATGCCGAAGCCGCCGCCGATGTTGACGAACTCGAAGCGGATGCCGAGCTCCGACTCGACCAGTGCGGCGATCTCCAGCACCATCCGGGCGGTCTCCACCATGTAGGTGTAGTCGCGCTCGTTGGAGGCAATCATGGTGTGCAGGCCGAAGCGTTTCGCTCCCCGCTCCCGGGCCAGACGGTAGGCCGCGACCACCTGCTCGTGGGTCACGCCGTACTTGGCCTCCTCGGGATGGCCGATGATGACATTGCCGGTGCGGCGGGATCCCGGGTTGTAGCGGAAGCAGATCAGTTCGGGGAGGTTCGGCACCTTGGGGATGAGCGAGATGTCGTCCAGGTTGAGGATGCAGCCGCCGTCGGCGTCCGCGAAGCGGAACTCCTCCTGGCTGGTGTTGTTGGAGGTGAACATGATCTCTTCACCCCGGGCGCCGACCTGGCGGGCCAGGATCAGTTCGGGGATCGAGCTGCAGTCGAAGCCGAATCCCATCTCCCGCATGATCTGCTGGATCCGCCGGTTGGGCAGTGCCTTGACGGCAAAGTATTCCCGGAAGCCGTCGATGCCGGCAAAGGCCTGCTTCAGCTTCGCGCCGGTTTCGCGGATGCCGGCTTCGTCGTAGATGTGAAAGGGGGTGCCGTAGTGGGCGGCGATCTTCGCCACCACGGGGAAGAGGCGGTTCTTGAAGGACTCGGACATGGGCATGGGACGTGGCTCTCCTGTCTTTTATAAAGATGCATCCGGACGGGGCCGGAAGTTTGATCGGGAAACAACGATATACCGGATAATGGACGAAAAAACAAGAGTTTCCGAAGGCCTAGGCGGGGGTATCCCCCTCCGGCACCACCACCGGCTGCTTCTGCAGCCGCTTGTAGTAGAAATTCTGACCGTAAAGGACGGCCACCGGGTTGTGGCCGGTGACCCGGTCCTTGACCACCAGGGTAGTGACCGGCGCCAGCGAGTGCTTGGCGAAGAGCATGTCGTGGCCGACGCAGAGTCCGACGATGATGTTCATGTCGGTGCCGGCCTTGTTCAGCAGTTCGGCCTGGGCGATCGGATTGCAGGCCGGCTCGAAGGTGCCGGGGCGAACCTTGTATTTCTCTTCGATCCCCAATTTCAGCTTGTCGATGCTGCCGGCCTTGCAGCAGACGGAAAGCGGCTCCAGTCCCTGGGCGCGCAGGATGGCCGAGAGGCGCTCGGACTCATCGAGCAGGCCGACGCAGGTGCCGATGCCGATCTTTTTCCAGCCCATCAGCAGAGCGAGGGCGATGGTATCCTCGACCCGGGTCCAGCGGGCGTTGACGGCGTCCGAGCCGGGGACCGGCTGGTAGCAGAGGCCTTCGACCTTCGCCGCCACCCGGGCAAGGCGCGCATCCTCGTCGCTGCCCGTATATTGGCGGAAGGAATCCTCGATGATCTGAGCCTCACGTTCCGAGGGGCAGTAGCCGGGTTTCGGCGGGCGGGTGGCCGGATCGCCGCTCCAGCAGTTGGTCGTGCCGCACTTCTGCCAGACGGCGCCGCATCTGGAACAGGAAAGGGGGGTCTCGTCGGACATGGCTCACTCCTTTTCGTCGGTTGTGGCCGGCCGCGCCTGGATCAGGACGTACGGCTGGACGATCAACATGCGGAACGCCCGGAGCGGTTCTGCGTCCCAGGCGGCAATCTGCACGGGGGTCGGTTTGACCAGTCGGCCGGTGGTGATCCAGACGCCGACCGCAGCGGTGTCGTCGGCGCTGATGCGGTCGGCGGTTTCGGCCAGGTCGAGAGCGGGGTCGACGACGATCAGTGCACCGCGGTCGAGGTGCGGGCGCAGCCAGTGCCACTCGACGTCCTCAATCTCGTCGGCCAATTTTTTTAGCGATGAATTCACGCGGTCTCTTTTCCTTTGCGGTGGCGTTTTTCGGACGTCCCGAGTTCCCTGAGCGCCTGACCAAAATCCGCTTACAAGGCGATGCCGTAGTTGAGCAGGAGAATGTCGGCTCCGGGGTTTTTGTCGTGCAGGTTGGCATTGGAAATGTGCTGGTAGCGAAATCCGAGCCGGGAGCGGTCGGTGAATTCCCAGGAGAGACCGAGGCCGGACATGAATTGGAAGACGCCACCGAGTTCCTTGCTGTCGCCCTGCTCGTAGGCTCCGATGCTCGTCTGCGGGGAAAGAACGAAGGGGCCGAGGGCAAGGTCGAGATAGATTCCGGCGTAGCCGAAAATTCCGCCGGAGAGGTTGGCCTGCACGCCGGCGAGCGGACCGATGCAGAGGAGTTTCTGGCCGAAGCGGAACTCGACCTGGGCGGCCAGAGCGTCGTCCTTATCGTCAAAGGCCTCGAAGGTACCGACGGCAAGGTTGAGATAGTGCGGGCCGTCACCCTGCACGTGCACGCCGCGAGAAGTCTCGGCGGCCAGGGATGGGACTGCGGCGCTCATCAAGATGAACAGGGCCAGCAGGGAACCGAAAAATGACTTCAAAAAAGCCTCTCCTTCTGTAAATGCTTTGCCGTCAGGGTCGGATCTTCCGACATTCGAGATAGAAACGTTTCTCGTCCGCTTCTCCCATGGAGAAGGTTTTGCGCGGCAGGGCGCCGTCGAGAATGATGGTCTTGAAAAGTTCGTGTTTGGAAATGGCCGGCAGGTAGAAGCCGACATTGCCCTGCCGCGAGCCGAGGGAGGTGACCGCTCCCTCGCCGTGGATGTAGTCGATCCGGGCGCCCTTCTCTGCGGCGAGGAAGTAGTCGAGAAAACCCTGCAGGGTAGCAACCGTCAGGTGCAGGGTCGGCTTTTCTATCGTCAACAGACCGAAGCCGTCAGCGCTGACGAAGGGGATCTGGTGGCGATGCCCGGCAGCGGCGCCCTGGCGGGCGGCTTCAAGTGCTGTGCGTTCGGCGAAGCGCTCGCAGCGCAGAATCGCCCCCTGCCCGGCAAAATAGTTCTCCATCTGCAGCAGCATCGCTTCGACATCGACGTCGAACAGCACCCGGTGGATCGCCTCGAACTCGAGACCCGGGTCGTGCAGGTTGACCAGTTCGACGAGAGCGTAGCGGGCCGGATGGTCCATGATCGCCTGCCGGTCGGGCGCTTCCTCTTTCAATTTTTCCCAGATCGCCTTGGCGGTGGCGAAGGAGTGGTTGCCGTCGCCCATGGCGTAGAGGACGACCGGTCGCCCTTCGACGTCGTAGCGGCGGGCGAACTGCTCCGGGTCGGCCAGGCGTTCAAGAGCCTCGGCGACCTGGAGGATGCCGTCGGCGTCGTCCACCCGGTACCCCCGGATATGCCCGCCGCCGAGCATCAGCGGGAAGTCGTAGGCCGTTTGGCGTGAACGGGCGAACAGCGGCTCGATCACCGTCTGCTGCGGATCGTCGATCAGTACCATGATGTGGGGCAGTTCGATGCAGGCCTGCTCGCGCACCCGGATGCGCGGCGGCAACCGATCGAGGATCGTTCCCTCGGTAGCGCGGATCAGCGACTGCGCCCCTTCCCGGTAGTCGTACTGTTCCAGGTCGAGGGCGACGATGAGTCCCTTGCGGGAAGAGACGGCCTGCGTCTGCCGGTCGACCAGCAGGAAGCCGGGCTTCTGCGGCACCAGGATGCCTTCGGCCAGGTAGCGTTCCATCTCATGGTTGATGCGGCGGATACGCTCCTCGCTGTCGGGTTCCTCCAGGTAGACCTCGGGGAAGATGAGGTGGAAGGTCGAGGGACTGCCGGCAGTCAGCTCCTGCACCTTCTCCCAATAGGCGGGTTCGGAGGTGTACTGATCACAGGCGATCACCGCCCATCTGGTCAGATCGATTTCCGTTCCGGGCAGCAGCAGGGAGGGAACCTGAAGGGCGATTCGGTCGAAGGTCGTCATAGTCTTTACCTGTCGTTGGCAAGCGTGTCCGGCGGCAACTGGTGGCTGTGGGCGGGCGATGGATTGCAGTCCAGATAGCACAATTAGAGGTAAGAGGCAAGGGGCAAGGGATGGGGGATGAGTATCTTCAGTACAAAATAGGCTTGCGCTTGGTCACCCCTCCATGGTAACAGTGCGGGAATTTTCCTTCGGAGTTTCCATATGATCCACCTGACAGGCATCAGCAAGCAGCACGGTGCGCAGATACTATTCCAGAACGCCAGCTTTCAGATTCTTCCCGGCAGCCGCAGCGGCCTGGTCGGCCCCAACGGCGCCGGCAAGACGACCATTTTCCGCCTGATCACCGGCGAGGAGCACCCCGACAGCGGTGAAATCAGCTGTGCCAGAAAGACCGTCATCGGCTATTTCTCCCAGGACGTCGGCGAAATGTCGGGCCGCTCGGCCCTGGAGGAAGTAATGGCCGCCTCCGCCCGGACGATGGCCCTCGGTGCCGAAATCAAGGCGATGGAGGCGGCCATGTGCGAGCCGATGGCCGACGACGCGCTGGCGGCGCTTCTCGAACGCTACGGGGACGCCCAGGAGGAGTTCGAGCACCGCGGCGGCTACGATTTGGAGAATCGCGCCCAGGCGGTGCTCACCGGCCTCGGCATCGGCCCGGACGCCTATGGCCGCCCGGTGGAGAGCTTCAGCGGCGGCTGGAAGATGCGCATCGCCCTCGCCCGCATCCTCACCCTCAATCCCGACGTGCTGCTGCTCGACGAGCCGACCAACCACCTCGACGTCGAGTCGATCGTCTGGCTCGAAGAGTGGCTGGCTTCCGAGTTCAAGGGGGCGCTGCTGATGACCAGCCACGACCGGGATTTCATGAACCGGCTGGTCACCCGCATCATCGAGGTCGCTGGCAAGACCGTCACCACTTACGGCGGCAACTACGATTTCTATCTGCGCGAGCGCGAGATCCGTCGCGAGCAGCTTCTTGCCAGCCACCGCCGGCAACAGGAGATGCTGGCCAAGGAGGAGGAGTTCATCTCCCGCTTCGCCGCCCGGGCATCCCACGCCGCCCAGGTACAGTCGCGGGTGAAGAAGCTGGAGAAGATCGACCGCATCGAGATTCCGGCCGAGCAGAAGACCATCCGGTTCGCGTTCGCCGAACCGCCGCGCAGCGGCGACGACGTGGTCAAGATCGAGGGACTCGGCAAAACCTGGCCGCTTCCCGAGGGGGGCGAAAAATCGGTCTTCGGCGGCGTTTCCGGGCTTATCCGGCGGCAGGAAAAGATCGCCGTGGTCGGCGTCAACGGCGCCGGCAAGTCGACCTTTCTCAAGGTTCTCACCGGCCAGACCGCACCATCAGCCGGCAGCGTCGTCCTCGGCGCCAACGTCAATCTCGGCTACTTCAGCCAGCACGCCATGGATATCCTCGACCCGAAAAAGAGCGTCTTCGCCACTGTGCAGGAGGCGCTCCCCCAGGCGAGCATCGGCGTCGTGCGCAATCTGTGCGCCGCCTTCCTCTTTCAGGGGGACGACGTCGACAAGCGCGTCGACAAGCTCTCCGGCGGCGAGAAGAGCCGGCTGGTCCTCGCCACCCTGCTGGCTCGGCCGCTCAACTTCCTGGTCCTCGACGAGCCGACCAACCATCTCGACATCCAGTCCCGCGAAATCCTGCTCGAAGCGCTGCAGAACTTTGCCGGTACGGTGGTCCTGGTCAGCCACGACCGGCATTTCCTGCGCTGTCTGGTGAACCGGGTCTTCGAGATCGACCATGGGGAGATGCGGGTCTACGAGGGAGACTACGAATATTATCTGCACAAGACCGGGCGGGAGCACCGGGCGGCTTGAAGACGAATATTATCCGCAGATTTACGCAGACTTAATCCTTGAATCCTGCTTTTGTTTTTTTATCTGCGTCATCTGCGGATAAAGAAGCCCTTTTTTCAGATTTCAAAGGAGAGACCCCATGAGTTACAGCGCCCCCGAAAAGTTCGAACACGTCACCGTCACCTGCAAGGCCAATCTCTATTTCGACGGCAAGGTCGCCAGCCACACGATCGCTTTTGCCGACGGCAGCAAAAAGACCCTCGGCCTGATCTACCCGGGCTCGTTCAAGTTCAACACCGACGCTCCCGAGCGGATGGAGATCATCGCCGGCGCCTGCCGGGTGCGCCTTGCCGGGCAGGGTGACTGGATCGGTTTCACCGCCGGGACCTGGTTCGACGTGCCGGGCAAGTCGTTCTTCGAGATCGCGGTGGAGACCGGCGTGGCCGAGTACGTTTGCTCCTTCGGCTGAGCAGAAAAAAGCGGCCGGCGGCTGGCGCCATCGACGCGCATCTGCAAAAAGCAAAAGGGCGGCCAACCGGTCGCCCTTTTGCGCATAAATCCATGGTGGTCGAACCACGCCCCGATCCTTTATCGCAGGCATACTCTGGAGGCTGAGAATGTTCGAAGTCGGCCGTATTCACGCCTTGCAGGTGGACCATGTCGACGAGCGCGGTGCCTGGCTGTTGGGGGGCGGGGAGGCGATCCTGCTGCCCCGGCGGGAAGTGTCCGGTGAGATTAAAGCCGGCGAGCGGCTCAGCGTCTTCGTCACCCGGGAGTCCTCCGGCAGCCTGGTGGCGACTCTCCGGCGGCCGCTGGCGCAGTTGGGTGAATTCGCCCTGCTCCGGGTCCGCCAGGTCAGCCGCCCCGGCGCCTTTCTCGACTGGGGGCTGGAGAAGGATCTGCTCGTCCCCTACAGCGAGCAGCCCGAGCGGATGCAGGTGGGGCGCAACTACCTGGTCAAGGTCTGTCTCGATAGTCTGGGGCGGCTGGTCGGCACCGCTCGCATCGACCGCTGCCTGGAAAAGGAGGAGATCGACCTCGCCGAAGGGGAGAAGGTGGAACTGGTCATCTGGGAATTCACCGACCTGGGCGCCAGGGTGATCATCAACGACCTCTATGCCGGCTTGCTTTACAAGGACGAACTCAAGGGGGGGCTCAAGCGCGGGGATCGGCTCAAGGGATATGTCAAGCGTCTCCGTGAGGATCGCAAGGTCGACGTCACCCTGTCCAGGGGCGGCGCCGAGGGGATGGAGGAGGCCAAGGCAGTCCTCCTGGCCGCGCTGCGGCAAAGCGATTTTCTTCCCCTGCACGACCAGAGCCCGCCGGCGGTCATCCAGCAGGTGCTGGGGATAAGCAAGAAGACTTTCAAGAAGGCGGTCGGCGGCCTCTACAAGGCTGGTCTGGTCGAACTGGGCAGCGAGGGGATCCGGCTGAAGAAAGGCTGAATCGACGGGTGCCGTCTGTTTCCGGGCGGTTTCATCGGCATCATTGACAGGGGCGGCGGCGACCGCTACATTCGCGAATGGAAGAATTGCTGACCACCCACGGTTATCCGGCCCTGTTCCTGCTGAGCTTTCTCGCCTCTACCCTGCTGCCGCTCGGCTCCGAATGGCTGCTCGCGGCACTGTTGCTCAAAGGGTTCGATCCGACACTGAGCGTCGCCCTGGCGACCCTGGGCAACACCCTCGGTGCGCTGACCACCTACGGCATCGGCCTCTGGGGCGGCCCCGTTCTGATCGGCCGGGTGCTGCGCATCGACGAGGCGGCCCGGTTGCGTTCCGAGCGGTTTTACGCCCGCTACGGCGCCTGGTCGCTGCTGCTCTCCTGGGTGCCGGTGCTTGGCGATCCCCTCTGCCTGGTCGGCGGGCTGCTGCGAGTCGGTTTCGGCCGGTTTTTCCTGCTGGTCGCCGCCGGCAAGCTCGCCCGTTACGTGGGGGTCGCCCTGCTGACTCTCGAGGGGAGTCGCCTCCTCGCCTGAGGCTGCCCGGCTGGCGACCTCTTTTGCCGGAAGCGTGTTTCGATGACCAACCCCACTGCAAAGCAGATCCGGCACTATGGCTGGACGGTCGTTTTCGCCGGCGCCCTCTCCCTCTTCGCCTGTCTGGGGCTCGCCCGCTTCGCCTTCGGCATGCTGCTGCCGGCGATGCGTACCGGCCTCGACCTGGCGTTCGACCAGATGGGTTTCATCAGCATGGGCAATTTTGCCGGCTATCTCGCGGCGGTCGCCCTGGCGCCGACGCTCATCCGGCGCTTCCGGCCCCGCGCCACCATCGTCGCCGCCCTGCTGCTGATCGCCCTCTGCATGCTGGGGATCAGCCTCTGTCACAGCTTTTGGCAAGTCCTGCTCCTTTACACCCTGGTGGGCATCGGCAGCGGTTTCGCCAACATTCCGGTGATGGTTCTGGTTTCGCACTGGTTCCGGCGCGAGCGCCGGGGGCGGGCCGCCGGCCTGATGGTCATGGGCAGCGGTGCGGGGATCGTCTTCTCCGGTTATCTCATCCCGACGCTCAACCGCGGGCTGGGGGCGGAGGGGTGGCGCAGCGGCTGGCAGATTCTCGCCCTGCTGGCGCTGCTGGTTTCCGGCATCGCCGGCAAGCTGTTGCGCAACGATCCGGCCGAGCTCAATCTCGAGCCGGTCGGGAATATCCAGCCGATCCCGCCGCAGCAGGTGGCGGCAAGGGAGACGCCCGGAGCCGGCCGCATCCTGCTGCAGCTGGGCTTGCTCTACCTCGTCTTCGGCGCGACCTACATGGTCTACGGCACCTTCATCGTCACGACCATGGTGGTAGAATACGGCTTCACCGAGGCGCGGGCGGGGATGTTCTGGTCCTGGGTAGGGTGGTGCAGTCTTCTCTCGGGGGTGTCGTTCGGCGTGCTCTCCGACCGGATCGGCCGCAGAGGGGGGCTGGCCGTGGTCTTCGGGGTCCAGACGGCGGCCTACCTGCTGGCCGGATCAAAGCTCGGCACCACGGCGCTGCTGCTCTCCATTGTCCTCTACGGGCTGGCGGCCTTCGCTATCCCGACCATCATGGCGGCGGCGGTGGGCGACTACCTGGGCCTCTCGCGTGCTGCGCAGGCGTTTTCGCTGATTACTCTATTCTTCGCTGTCGGCCAGACGATCGGTCCGGGCGGCGCCGGCGTCATCGCCGAAGCGAGCGGAACGTTCACCACCAGCTATCTGGCGGCAGCCACCCTGACCGGCGTTGCCGTATTGCTGACGGCGCTGCTGCCCAGGTCCGAGGCCTGAATCCCCGCCGACAGAGAGTATTTCTGCCGGCTGCGGGGCAGGCGAGGCGGGCGACCCAAACCCCGGGAGGTAAACCGGCCGTGGAAAACTTTGTCCAGATCGGGGTCTTCCTGGGGCTGGGACTGCTGTTTCGCCGCATCAAGGATTTCCCGCGCGAATTTGCCCAGGCCCTCAACTTTTTCGCCCTTTACGTGTCGCTGCCCGCCCTGATCCTGCTCAAGGTGCCGCAGTTGAGCTTTTCCCGTGAGCTGCTGGTGGCGGCCATAGTGCCGTGGGGAATGCTGCTCGTTTCCGTGGTCCTGGTCCTGCTCGGGGCGCGGCTGTGGCACTGGTCCCGCTCCTGCACCGCCGTGCTGCTGCTCATCGTCCCGCTGGGCAATACCTCCTTCATGGGGGTGCCGATGGTGCAGGCCTTTTTCGGGACTGCGGGCATCCCCTTCCTCATCATCTACGACCAACTCGGAACCCTGCTGATCTTTGCCAGTTACGGTTCGTTCATCCTTGCCCTGTACGGACGGGAAGGCTCTATGGACCTGGCGACGGTGGCCCGGCGCCTGTTTCTCTTTCCTCCCGCCATCGCCCTGGTGGTCGGCCTGGCGCTGCGCCCATGGACCTATCCGGCCGAGCTTGTGCATGCCCTGCAGGGTGTCGCCGCTTCCATCGTCCCGCTGGTCATGACCGCCGTCGGTTTTCAGCTGCGGCTGCGGCTGCGCCCCGGCATCCTCGCTCCCCTCGGCTACGGCATGGCGATCAAGCTGCTGGTTGCGCCCATGGCGGCACTGCTGGCCTGCCGCCTGCTCGGCCTGCACGGGTTGGCGAGCGACGTCGCGGTGTTCGAGGCCGGCATGCCGCCGATGGTCACCGCCGGGGCACTGGCCGTCGCCGCCGGGCTCGATGCCGAGCTCTCGGTGGCCCTGGTCGGTTTCGGTATCTTCTTCTCCTTCGCCACCCTGCCGCTGCTCTACTGGCTGCTGCAGGTTTTTCCCTGAAGAACACACGGCAAGCCGCAGCCGACAAACAGAAAAAGCCCCACGGATTTCCGTGGGGCTTTTTCTGCAAATCATGAAGCAAGAAGGCTCTTGCTTAGATCCGGCGAACCTTGGCCGACTGGGGGCCTTTCTGCCCCTGGACGACGTCGAAGCTCACGCGGTCGCCTTCGGCGAGGGATTTGAAACCGTCGCCCTGAATTTCCGAAAAGTGGACGAACACGTCGGGCCCGTTGTCCTGCTGAATGAAGCCGAAACCTTTGGCGTCGTTAAACCACTTCACAGTACCTTCAGCCATTTTGTTGCTCCTTTTTTCCCTGTTGGGACTTGTTGTTGTGCAAATCACGATCGCTGCCAAAATAAAAAACACACAGCCAAAAGAGGTCTGTGTGTTTGTTCCGCTCTGACGCCATGTCAAGATGTCGGGCAACTGAAAATTTACACAAACTTGCTTGAGTTAGGTGACACTAGCACGGCGGCGATCCGGAAAGCAAGCTAATAATTGCCAATCAACACTAGTCCCTGCTTTTTTTGTGGACTGGGGGGAGCCATTCCCCGTACCATGTGACCAAAGCAAACACCATCGCAGAGGAAGGAACATTCAATGGCAAAGGTAAAACAGGGCGACCGGGTCAAAATCAATTTCACCGGCAGGCTCGAAGACGGAACAATTTTCGACACGACCGTCGAGGAGGCAGGCTGCAGCTCCGATGGCTGCGCCTCTGACGACTGCGGCTGCGAAACCGGCCCCATGGAACTCACCATCGGCAGCGAGAGCTTCTTCCCCCAGATCGAGGCCGCGCTGGTCGGCATGACCCCCGGTGAGAAGAAGTCGATCGTCATCCCCGCCGAGGACGCCTTCGGCGATTACGACGAGGAGAATATCATCATCCTCGGTCGGGACCAGTTTCCCGACGACCTCGTTCCCGAAGTCGACATGGATCTCGAACTGAACGGCGAGGACGGCGAAAGCATCGTCGGTACCGTGGTCGAGGTGACCGACGAGAACGTCACCCTCGATGCCAACCACCCGCTGGCCGGCGAAGATCTTCACTTCGACCTGGAGCTGGTTGCGATTCTCTAGCTCCTGTTCAGGCAGCTGAACAGCAACGGCCTCCGGAATCTGTTTCCGGGGGCCGTTGCTGTTAAGTCGACGCGAAGACTGCAACTATGCCTCTGCCGTAGTATAATAGTTATGAAAATACACGAAAGCCGGCGGTTGTTTCGGCCTTGCCCTGATCACTCTTCCCAGGATTCCGGAACGGCTGTCCGCAGCAAAGGAGGAGAGTATGAGACGGACCGATTTTGAAGGGATGTGTGAACTGGCCCAGGAAGGGCGGTTGACCTGGGTGGAAAACACGGGTTCCCACGAGAAGGGACGGGTGGTTTCCTGTAGCGGCGAGGCGATCGAGGTCGAGACGTCCGGTCATCGCGAGACGTGGAATCTGCGCGACTGTCAGGAACTGACCTATGGCTACAAGGTGAACTACGAGGAAGTCAAAAAGTATCCGCACGAGTTCGATACCCATATGGACTGATGGGCAACCAGGCCACTGAAATGGACGGGCCCTTCTGCTGAAGGGTCCGTTCCTTTTTGGGCTTTCTGGTGAACTGCATTACTCAAATTGATCGCAGTTGCCTGAAAGTGGGGCTTGTTGCTTCAGCCTGACGGCCTGCTGAAAAGATATTTGGATCCCGCCCACATTCCCCGCCAAAAGTCGCTTGACGCACCAAATTGCAGTGCTAGAATACTATGAAGTGTAAATTATACCTTAAATTGTGGCCAGGCGGAGCGGCTCCGTCCTTTTTGGCGCCTCGGTAAGACCCTATTTAGTAAAAAATTACGTCTGTGGTCGAAGGGCCGGGGAAACCAGCGAAGGGAGATTCCAATGTCAACCGAGAAAGGCAGCGGAGCGCAGCACGAGTTGAACAGGGAAGAAATCGAGGCGTTGGTCTGGCGGGGAAGAGAACTGCATTCCCGGGCCTTCCAGGAGATGTTTGCCCGGTTGTCTGATGCGATCGGCGGGATCTACGGAAAAATCCTGCATCGCCGGGATGCCGGCAGCCACAGGCTGATCCACCATTAGTTCATTTTACGCGCCTATTTACATCTCTCTGTTCCGTGGTATTCTTTACTCAACCCCGAAGCAAAAGGAGGAAGACTTTATGACCGTCTCTGAGCCACCGGGCCGCGAAGGAACCACCCCATAAATACAAACGCAAACACATTCGGAACAACCAGGAAATATCCCCACAGGGGATATCGAAAAAGGAACTATAATGAAAAAGCCCCGGCGAAGATGACCGGGGCTTTTTAAGTTTAAAGGTTGAGACACCCCGGTGGGGCGGCTAAGCCTGACTACCGGCCAGTCCCTTGACTCTCCCTACCTGCCCGTCCTCCAGCCGTACCTTGATCCCCCGCGAATGAAAGGGGGCGCTGGTGAGGATCTCCCTGACGATCCCCTCGGTCAGCCTGCCGCTGCGCTGGTCTTTTTTCAGCACGATGGCGACGGCCAGACCGGGACGGATCTCGCTGCGCTGCTGTCCGTTCATCCAAGAGCTCTTGCCGTCTACTCGTCGGACTCTTCAGCTTCGTCAGACTCGTCGGTCCCTTCCTCTTCCGCGGCGTCGAGCCCCAGCAGCTTGCGCTGCTTCTTCTCTTCCTTCTTGGCCTTTTTTGCCAACTCCTTCTGCCGCTTCTCGAAGTTGTAATTCGGTTTCTTCGCCATCGTGCTATCCTTTCGAAAGGGGGACTTCTCCAGACTACAGGTTCAAATCCCGGTGTCCAGCAAAAAGCTGGTCCCGTAGCCGCGCCACATCGGCATTTTCCAGGTAATCATCAAAGCTCATCACCCGGTCGATGACGCCGGCCGGGGTGAGCTCGACAATGCGGTTGGCGACGGTGGAGACGAACTGGTGGTCGTGCGAGGCGAAGAGGATCACCTCGGAGAAGGCGATCAGCCCGTTGTTTAGTGCCGTGATCGATTCGAGGTCGAGGTGATTGGTCGGCTCGTCAAGGATCAGGGCGTTGGCGCCGGCAAGCATCATCCGGGAGAGCATGCAGCGCACCCGCTCGCCGCCGGAGAGGACCTTGGTCTTCTTCGTCGCCTCGTCTCCCGAGAAGAGCATCCGGCCGAGAAAACCCCGGGCGAAGCTCTCGCCATCGCAGGGGGGGAACTGGCAGAGCCACTCGATCAGGTTCAACTCGTTGTCGAAGTAGGCGCTGTTCTCCTTGGGGAAATAGGCGCTGGTGATGGTCACCCCCCAGCGGTAAGTCCCGGCATCGGGCTGCAGTTCGCCGGCGATGATCCGGAAGAGGGTCGTCTTGGCAAGGCTGTCGCCGCCGACGAAGGCGATCTTGTCCCCCTTGTTGACGATGAGGTCGAGGCCGCCGAGCACCTCGACGCCGTCGATCTTTTTGCGCAGCCCCTTGATCTCGAGAATGATGTCGCCGCAGGCCCGCTCGGGCTTGAAGACGACGAAGGGGTACTTGCGCGAGGAAACCGGCAGCTCCTCGACGGTGAGCTTCTCCAGCAGCTTCTTGCGAGAGGTCGCCTGCTTCGCCTTGGAGGCGTTGGAGGAGAAGCGCTGGATGAATTCTTTCAGTTCGTTCGCCTTGTCGGTGACCTTGCGGTTCTCGTCCTGCTTCTGCTTCAGGGTGAGCTGGCTCGCCTGGTACCAGAAGTCGTAGTTGCCCACGTAAACAGTGATCTTGCCGAAGTCGATATCCGCCACATGGGTGCAGACCTGGTTCAGGAAGTGGCGGTCGTGGGAGACGACGATGACGGTGTTGGGGAAGCGGAAGAGGAAATCCTCGAGCCAGGCGATGGATTTCAGGTCGAGATGGTTGGTCGGCTCGTCGAGCAGCAGGATGTCGGGGTTGCCGAAGAGGGCCTGGGCGAGGAGCACCCGCACCTTGTCGCCGGCTTCGAGCTCCTTCATCCTCTTCTGGCGCAGATCCTCGGGAACGCCGAGGCCGCTCAGCAGCACCGCCGCCTCGGCCTCGGCCTCGTAACCGTTCATCTCGGCGAACTCGGCCTCCAGTTCGCCGGAGCGGATGCCGTCCGCCTCTGCGAACTCGGGCTTGGCGTAGATCGCCTCGCGCTCGGCCATCACTTCGAACAGCCGCTTGTGTCCCATGATGACGGTGTTGCTGACGGTCTCCTCGTCGAAGGCGAACTGGTCCTGGCGCAGCATGGCGATGCGCTCGCCGGGGGTAACGATGATCTCACCCTTGTCGGCTTCGGCTTCGCCGGCGAGGATCTTGAGGAAGGTCGACTTGCCAGCGCCGTTGGCGCCGATGAGGCCGTAGCAGTTGCCGGGGGTGAACTTGATGTTGACGTCCTTGAAGATGACTCTCTTGCCGTAGGCGAGGGCGATGTTGTTGGCGCTGATCATTATTTTTCGGATTCCTTCGGAAAAAATAAAGAACCGCAGGGGTGATCCCGGCGGTTCACGTGTGCACTATTTATAACACTTTTGAACGGCCGGCGGCAATCCCCTTATTTGTTGCTGCCGCGCTGCTCTATTTGCATTCTACAAAAGTGTGAGCCATTTTTATGCGGCAGACGAAGGGTGACTTGGTTCATAATAGGTGGCTGGGGAGGATCGTTCAAGATGCTTGGGATTGCGGAAAAAATCGAATCAGGTCGAGGAAAAGAGCCGTTTTTCGCGGCCGGGGTGCTCCCCTGGCCGGCGGGGAAAACCCCGCTGCTGCTGGCGCCGATGCAGGGGCTGACCAACCGGGCGCTGCGGGCGCTGTTCATCGACTGGGTGCACCCCGACGTCGTCTGCACCGAATTCATGCGGGTCAGTGCCGTCGCCGGCAAGCGCCGCCTCGCCGCGGGCGATCTGCGCGAGATGGCTGCTGCCGAAGGGGGCGTCCCCCTGGTGGTGCAGTTGATCGGCCACGGCCGGGAGGCCCTGGTATCCGCCGCGCAGGCCGCCCAAGCCGCCGGCGCCCGCCATCTTAACCTCAACATGGGCTGTCCCTACGGCCGCATGACCAGCGGCCTGACCGGCGGCGGCATGCTGCGCCGGCCCGAGGACCTGACGGCAGTCATCCCCGCCCTGCGCGAGGCGGTTGCCGGGAGCTTTTCCGTCAAGCTGCGCGCCGGCTACGATGACCACGAACTGGTGTTGAAACTGCTGCCGCTCTTCGAGTCGGCCGGGGTCGACTTCCTGGTGCTGCACCCGCGCACCGTAGTGCAGCAGTATGCCGGAGAGGCCGACCACGCCGTGACCGCCGAAGTGGTGCGCCGCACCCGGCTGCCGGTCATCGCCAACGGCGATATTCGCAGCGCCGCCGAGGGGCTGCGGGTACTGCGGGAGACCGGCGCCGCCGGTCTCATGCTCGGCCGCGGCGCCATCGCCGACCCGCTGCTCTTCGCCCGGCTGCGCGGCGAGGCCCCCGCCGAGCCGTCGCGGCTGGAGGTGGCGGCGATGCTGCGCCGCTACCTGCGGGAAGTACTGGCGCGCTATGGCGAGCTCTTCTGCGGCGAGACGCAGGTGCTCGGCAAAGTCAAGGAGATCCTCGCCTTCGTTGCCGACCCCACCTTCGCCAAATCCCTCAAACAGCTGAAAAAGGCCCAGAGCGTACGTGCCTTCGCCGCCCTGGTCGATGAACTGGAGTGAACCCGTGGAGATGCCCGCCTGCGACCACGCCGCCCTGCTCGAGCTGGCCGAAATGCGCATGCCCTTCGGCAAACACGCCGGCCGGCGGCTGATCGATCTGCCCGAACCCTATGTCGTCTGGCTGGCACAGCAGGGATTCCCTGCCGGGAAACTCGGCCGGATGCTGCAGGCGGTCTACGAAATCAAGCTCAACGGGCTGGAATTTCTCTTCGATCCCCTGCGCTAGCGAACCCGCCGCCGCATCCCCCCATCAGCGGACATCGACAATTTCGTACGCCCTTTCCGCGCTGCCGGCCGGCATCTCCACCCGGTCGCCGGCGCTTTTGCCGAGCAAGGCCCGGCCCAGGGGGGAGCCCGGAGTGATGACGATGATCTCTTCGCCGTCCTCCTCGATTTTCAGACCGCCGGCTGCGGGGCCGAGGAACACCGTCCTGGTGCTGCCGTCTTCGGTTTCCAGGGTGACCAGTGCCGTCAGGCGGATGGCCGCATTCCCCGCGAAGGAGCGCAGTTCCAGTTTTCTGTACATCTCCAGGGCCTGCTTGATCTCCTGGGCTCGGTTGGCCTGCCCCTGGGCGACATAGGAGGCTTCCAGACCCAGGGTGTCGTACTTGTTGTCGGCGATGCATTCTTCATGGGTGGCGGCTGCGTGGGCCGTTTTGGCCGCCTTGAACAGGACCTCGAGGTCGGTGGCGAGGCTGGCGATGATGCTCTTCAGAATCCTTTCCTTGTTCATGGTGGAGGGGTGGTTCCTTCCTAATTGGATGGGGTTGGTCCGACGGCCGCGGCCGGCAGGCCCAGCAGCTCGAGCAGCCGGTGCAACTCCGGCGCCGAAGCGACCAGGAGTTCTTTCTGCGGCTTCTGCAACCGCTTGATTTTCGACTCGATGCGCAGGGCAAGGCTCCGCGGCCCGACCGCGCAGTGATAGACCAGGTCGAGGGATTGGCAGGCACGGGTGAATTTGGCGCCCCGGGCCAGCTTGTTCCGGTGCTCGGCCAGCCGCCGGCCGAGCCGGTTGGTCACCCCGGTGTAGAGGGCATTGCGTTCGTTCCGCAGGATGTAGACCGACCAGTTCTCCATCGGGGCACATATCCAGACAAAAAAGGGCTATATCCGGCCGATCAGGCGGGTGAAAAATTCGGGAATTTCCGCAGAAAAGGTGAGCCGCTGGCCGCTGACGGGGTGCTGGAAGGCAATCGACCGGGCGTGCAGCGCCAGCCGCGGGCAGGTGTCGTTGCCCCGCCCGTATCTCCGGTCACCCACCAGCGGATGTCCCTTCTCCGCCAGATGGACGCGGATCTGGTGCTTGCGGCCGGTCAGCAGGTCGATCTCCAGCAGGCTCAGGTCACGGGTCTCGCGCAGAACCCGGTAGACGGTGTGGGCAAACTTGCCCGCCGCGGCATCGGTGGTCGAATAGACGTGGTGCGCGGCGTTTTCAGCCAGCAGGGAGGTGATGGTTCCTTCCCTGGGCGTCAGTCTGCCATGGACGACGGCGAGGTAGCTCTTTTCGGTCTGGTCCCAGTTCTGCTGCAGAAACAGTTTTGCCTCCTCGCTTTTGGCGAAGAGGAGGAGGCCGGAAGTCTCCCGGTCGAGGCGATGGACAATGAACACCCGGTTTCTGGATTTGGCGTTTCCCTTGCGCACGTAATCATTGAGGATGGCGTGGGCGGTCCTCGACTTGTCGCGGTCGGTGCCGATGGTCAGCAGGCCGGACGCTTTATCGACGACGATAATGTCCCTGTCCTCGTACAGGATGACCATGCCGGCGGGCTGGAGTTTCTTCGCGGTGTTTTTTGCCTTCATCACAGGGGCATCCGGGGAAAGCCTGGCCAGGACGGTGTGGCGACAGGGGCTGGAACGGACGGCAGGGCACTACCATAGCGGATTTTTTCGCAATTGGCAAAGTCCGGCAACGCTCCGGTCATCTCTCGTCGCCTGCCCGGCTTCCTCTCTTTTTGCAGAACTGCTTGAATGTTTTTCGATTTTTGAGTTTAATGGGCGGCATGCCGCCTGCGGCGCTGCCGGGAAACAAAAGCCGAAGGCTGTCGGCGCCAATTCCGGCGGCGGCCTTGACCCGTCGCGGCGCAGATTTGCATCGCAACAGAGCGCTAACTCATCCCGTCAGAAGAGAGGCGTCAAACAATGTCCTTTACCGGAGATCTGGAACACCTGCCCATTGTCGATGTCATCCAGCTGCTGCATGCTACGAAAAAATCGGGGACGCTCAGCGTCCGGGGGAGTAAGGGCGAGAGCCAGCTGGTTTTTGACGGTGGGTATATTGTCAGCGCCAACCATTTGAATGCCAGCGTCCGCATCGGGAAAATCCTGGTCAAGACCAGGGCGATTACGGAGGAAACCCTCTCGCAGGCACTTCTGGACCAGAAAAGCGCCGGAGAAGCCCGCAAGCCGCTGATCGCCATGCTGATCGAAAGGGGACAGGTCAAAAAGGAGGCCGCCTTCAAGGCGCTGGAAGTGCTGATCGAGTTGACGATCGTCGAAATTCTTACCTGGACGACCGGCACTTTTTCTCTGGATGTGGATAGCCTGGCAATTTCCGATGAATACCGTTATTTCCCCGAAAAGCTGAACCAGGATTTCCTGCTGAACACCCAGAACGTGCTGATGGATGCCCTGCGCATCTACGACGAAAAAAAGCGCGACGGCGAATTGACCGAAGAAGAGTGGGTGGTGGAGCCGGCTGCCGCCATGGAAACGGCGGGGGCGGCGGAAGAGAGCTGGTCCCTGTCCGCAGATGACCTCGGCCTTGGCGATTTCGATCGGCTGGAGCGAAAAATCCCCGGGGTTTTCTCCACCCTGGCGGACGGCGACCCGGCCGAGAGCCAGCGGCAGAAACTGCTGGCGCTCGCTCCGGGACTCTCCGCATCCGAGCGGGAAGAACTGCTCGCGTTTCTGTTGAAGTTCTCCGGCAGGGCCGTTGCCGCCCCGGCGGAGAGAGCGGAGGCTCGGGCCCTGATCCTGTTCAGTTCGGACGAGCTCTTCACCCATGTCGTCACCACCGTCTGCAAGCACGACGGGCTGCCGGTCTTCGCCACCAACGACGAGCAGGACCTCGACCACATCATCGATCAGTCCCTGGCGAAAAAGATCGACCCGATGCTCGTCCTGGACAGTCCGGCCGACTCTGCCGGAGTCGGGGGGGCTGCGGCAACCGTCGGCCTGCGCCGGCTGAGAATGGGAAAATACCCGCGGATGTCCATCATCCAGCTCGCCTCGCCCCTCGACTATGCCTTCACCCTCCAGTCCTTCGCCGAGGGTGTCCGGGCCGTGCTGCCAAGGCCCCTGCAGGCGGTGCGGCCGCAGACCTTCGTCGCCGACACGGCCCTCTTTTTTGATGCTTTCTGCCGCTACCTGCAAGGTGCTGCCTGCCCGCCGACAGAGGACCTGTTCGGTCAGCTCGGCAAGGAGCTTGCCGCCCTGCACGACCTCACGGAGGCTCCGGACATACTCCTGGCCCTACTGCAGGCGGTCGCCGGGCGGTTCGAACGTTCGCTGAACCTGGTCGTCGGCCACGCCGAGCTGATCGCCGAGCGGGGGATCGGAATCCGCCGCGAGAAGAGCAGCGGGGCGACCCCGACCCTGGGCTTCCGAATCCCGCTGGAGAAGCCTTCGGTTTTCAGCCGGGTCATCGAGGAGGGTGCACCCTTCTGCGGAGGTTGCGACGATGCCCTGCTGCGGGAGCGCCTGTATGCCGAAATCGGTGCCCCGCAGAACGCCACCATCCTGCTGCTGCCGGTGCGCAGCCGCGGAAAGACTGTGGCTCTGACCTACGGGGATTTCGGGGAAAAGGAGGCGTCGGCCGTGCCGCTGCCGTTGCTCGAGATTCTGGCCGGCCGCGTCGGCCTGCTGCTGGAGAATGCGTTTTACCGGAAAAAACTTGAAAAGGCCGGCCAATAAAAGGTAGCTTTGGGTGCTATTACGTCAGGAAGAGGTGCTGTCATGGATAGGAAGATTCTGAATCAGATACTGGAGATTGCTTTTGAAAAGAAGGTTTCGGATGTTCACTTCGAAGTGGACAACCCGCCTTTTTTCAGGGGACGCGGCCAGTTGATTCGCTCCAAACTGCCGAAACTGACGGCCAGGGATACCGAGTTCGTGGCCAGCAGTATTCTGGAGCACAACAATCGTCAGCTCTCCGCCGACCTCAAGGAGCTGGATGCTTCATATTCGTTGCCGACCGGCGGGCGCTTTCGGGTCAGCATCTTCCGGCAGCGGGGCAATCTCGGTGTCGTCATGCGGGTCATTCCACCCCACGTCGGCACTTTCCAGGAACTGAATCTTCCACCCGTACTGGCCGAAATCGTCAAGGCCCCGAATGGCCTGATCCTGGTCACCGGCCCCACCGGCAACGGCAAGTCGACGACCCTCGCCTCCATGCTGCGCCATCTGAACGAGACGTCCAGCTACAACATCATCACCATCGAGGACCCCATCGAGTTTCACTTCTCTTCCAACAAGAGCTGCATCATCCAGCGGGAAGTCGGCAATGATACCGAGAATTTCGGCGCCGCCCTGAAGGCCGCCCTGCGGATGGACCCCGATGTCATCATGGTGGGCGAGATGCGCGACCTGGAAACGATCGATGCCTGCATCAAGGCGGCGGAGACGGGGCATCTGGTCTTCTCGACCCTGCATACCCAGAGCGCCGCCTCTACCGTCAACCGGGTGGTCGGCTATTTTCCGCCGGAGGCGCAGGAAATGATCCGCCAGCGGCTGGCCGACATCCTGGTGGCGACCATCTCCCTGCGGCTGATCAAGGACAAGACGGGGGAGAACATCGTCCCGGTCGTCGAGGTGATGCGTTCGACGACTACCATCCAGGCCTGCATCCGCGAAGGCCGCCTCGACGAAATCGAAAAGCACATCGAGAACGGCCGCGCCCAGTACCACATGCAGTCGCTCGATCAGCACCTGGTGCAGCTCTGCCGGCAGAACGTCATCACCTTCGAAGAGGCCAAGCGGATCACCCGGTCGATGGATCTCGAGCGGAAGCTGAACTTCACCAGCTAGGGGGTTTGCGGCTGTGGGGAACGAACAAGGGCGGCCCGCGGGCCGCCCTTGTTCGTTCTGGTACGTCTAGGGAAGTTGCAGGGGCGGTTCCGCCAGGGCTGCAATCTGCTCGCGCAGTTCGAGGATGTGGTCGCCCCAGTAGCGCGGCGTGTTGAACCAGGCGAAGTGATGCGGAAAGGTCGGGTCGTCCCAGCGCCGGGCCAGCCAGGCGCAGAAGTGGAGCATGCGCAGGGTCCGCAGGGCCTCGACCAGGCGCAGCTCGCGGGGGTTGAAGGTGAAGAACTCGCTATAGCCCTTGATGAGCTGCTCGAGCTGGGCCGTCTGTCGCGGCCGGTCGCCGGAGAGCATCATCCAGAGGTCCTGGATGGCCG
>DASPGW010000203.1 GCA_035620395.1 Desulfuromonadales bacterium
TTGACATTGACCGCCGCAACGCTCTGTCGGGAGAGCAGCATTGCCTCTTTGGTCACAAAGGGAGTAGCGGCAATGACATGGGGAGAGATCGCCCTGGCCTTCTCCACTACTTCAGCGAAACCGGCAAAATCCTCGCCGTGCTTCTGGATCAGCACCTGGGGGATATTACCGAGGATCTGCTGGCGAACCCCGTCATGGAAACCGGTCATGACCGCCAGTACGACGATCAGGGCTGCCACCCCCAGTGTAACCCCGGCGATGGAGATGAAGGAGATTACAGAGATGAAGGTCTGCTTGCGCTTGGCCCGCAAGTAACGCAGGCTGACGAATAATTCGTAGGACATCATTCAGGCTCGAGGCTCGAGGCTCGAGGCTCGAGGGGAAGCAAAAAATTTGATGCCTCGGACCTCGCGCCTCGTGCCTGGGTTATTTCTCCGGTCGAAGCTGCGGAAAGAGTATGACGTCCCGAATCGAGGCCGAGTCGGTCAACAGCATGACCAACCGATCGATGCCGATCCCTTCTCCGGCCGTCGGCGGCAGACCGTGTTCCAATGCACGGATGTAGTCCTCGTCCATGGCATGCGCCTCCTCGTCGCCGGCCTCCTTTTCTGCCAGCTGCTTGAGGAAACGATCCTTCTGGTCGAGCGGATCGTTGAGCTCGGAAAAGGCGTTGGCCAGTTCACGGCCGACAATGAAGAGTTCGAAACGGTCGACGACCTCGGGATTGGCGTCGTTTTTACGCGACAGGGGGGAGACCTCGGTGGGGTACTCGGTAATGAAGGTCGGATGCCACAGCTTGGGCTCGGCCACCGCATCGAAGAGCTCGGTCAGCAGCTTGCCGTGTCCGATGTTCTTGTCGAGTTCCAGACCGAGACCGGCGGCCACCCGCAGAAGCTGCTCGCGATCTTCAAGAATCGAAGGATCGATATTGCCGTACTTGACGATCGCCTCGCGCACCGTCAACCGGTCCCAGGGAGGAGTCAGATTCACCTCTTTGCCGCCGTAGGTAAAAACCAGCTTTCCTACCACTTCACTGGCGACGTGGCAGATCAGTTCCTCCGTCAGATCCATGAGGTCCTTGTAGGTGGCATAGGCCTGGTAGAACTCCATCATGGTGAACTCGGGATTGTGCTGGATGGAGATCCCCTCATTGCGGAAGTTGCGGTTGATCTCGAAAACCCGCTCGAAGCCGCCGACGACCAGACGCTTGAGATAGAGTTCCGGCGCAATGCGCAGAAAGAGGTCCATCTTCAGAGTGTTGTGATGAGTTACAAAAGGCTTGGCCGTGGCCCCGCCGGCGATCGGCTGCATCATCGGCGTCTCGACTTCGAGGTAATCCCGCCCCAGCATGAACTGCCGAATCAGGCCGATGATGCGGCTGCGGGCGCGAAAGGTCTCGCCGACCTCGGGATTGGCGATCAGATCGAGATAGCGCTGACGGTAGCGGGTTTCGACGTCGGTCAAGCCGTGCCACTTCTCAGGCAGGGGCTGCAGCGATTTGGTCAGGATGCGGATGGCGTCGGCGCGCAGGGACAGTTCACCGGTCTTGGTCCGAAAGGGGGTGCCTGAGAGCCCGACAATATCGCCAAGGTCGAGCTTCTTGAATTGCTCGAAAACCTCCTCGCCGACTGCATCCCGAGCTACATAAACCTGGAGCCGTCCTTTGCGATCCTGCACCTGAATGAAGGCCGCTTTGCCGAAATCGCGCCGGGCCATGATCCTGCCACCAAGAACATAACGGGCGGCACAGTTCTCGAGGTTGTCGGCATCATGATCGCCGTGGGCGGAAACGACGTCTGCAGTGGTATGGCTGACGGGAAAATCATTGGCAAATGGGTTGATACCCTGCCGGCGCAGCTCTTCCATCTTGGCCCGACGCTGCACCAGGAGTTCGTTCAGTTCTTCCATAAATCCAATACCTTTCATCCCGGTTTCAAGGCCAGCTACCTTATACCGCAGGGGCAGTCAAGTCAAGGAGAAAGCCGGTGCCCGGAGTGGGGAACTCAGTTGACGGTAAAGCTCCAGGTGAAGCCGGGCAGAGCGTTTCCGGCCAAATCGGTAATGGCGGTGGTCAGGGTGGCGATGCAGGCCCCGACAGGGAGCGGCGCAGCCGGAGTGAAGGTGGCCGTCCGGGTCACGGCATTGTAGGTCACCGCACCGTCCACCAGTATTTGCTGACAGGCGACGTTGAATGTGGTGTTGTTAATGGATGTCTCCCGCATCGACTCGTTGAAGACCGCCTGGACCGGCAAGGCAGAACTGACGTTGACGGCAGCGTTCGCCGGGACGGTGCTGATGATCGACGGCGGGACGTTGTCATAAACGATCAGGTCTCGGGCGGTAGCCGTGACACCATTCAGGGTAACGCTTGCGGTGAACGGGTTTTTCCCCGGCTGCAGTTCTGTGAGGGGGCGGCTCCAGGTCGCAGGATTACCGGTCGGGGTCAAATCACCAACAACTGCCGTAGGCGCAAGAACCGGCACCGCCAGATCGTTGCCTCGAGTTCCAGTGACAGACTGATTGTCAACGTTTGTGGGACTGAGAACCTGATCTATCGTGACTACCGGCGCTACGGCAACCACGTTGAGAGCAAGAGTCTTTACCACCTCGGCGACAGCGGGAGCCGGGGGGGTAACTTTTACAGTGACCAGGTAGTTTCCGTTCGACAGCCCGGTATGATCGGCATGCCAATGATCGCCGTTCACAACAGGATCAAGAACAATCGGTGTTGGTCCGGCAGGGGCGGTATTGACTGTTACGGTGAGACTGCCGGCGGCGGCCGGATCGATCAGGCCGCCGATGGTCGTCCCAGTGTTTACGGGAATGGGAGTGACCCAGCGTTCGATGCTCACCGGGTCATAAAGCAGGCTCAACAGCAGTGCGTTCTGGTTGCCGCTGGAATCCGTTGCCAGGATGGTGACGAAATTGCTGCCAGGCGCCAGAGCTTCTATCGTACAGCTCCAATGACCGTCCGCAACCTGCAGGGCATTGACCACGGCAGTGGTGTCGACCGTTACCTGGACAACGGCTCCGGGTTCGAAAGTGCCGGCCAGCTGACGGCTGCGCACTGTACTATTCGGATTGATGTCAGCAATGGTCAAAGCCGGCACCGACTCGTCAGCGTCGTCGCCACCGCAGCCGGCGATCAGAACCGTCAGCAGGAGCAAGAGCATCAAATATCTGCAACTGGATATGGCACGAGCGGTTTGCATCCCGATATCTCCTTGTTCCATCAGTTGGCAACTGATGAAATCGTTAACACTCTCAGAATTCACTTCAAGAACGAATCATCCGGGGCACTATGCGCGGCTGAGCAGATAGGCCTCAATAAACCCGTCCAGATCGCCGTCGAGCACGGCGTCGGTATTGCCCACCTCGAAGCCGGTGCGGTGATCCTTGACCATGCGGTAGGGGTGCAGCACGTAGGAACGAATCTGGCTGCCCCAACCGATCTCCTTCTTCTCTCCGGTAATGGTCGCTGCCTCTTCCTCTTTCTTGCGCATCTCCAGCTCATAGAGCCGGGCCTTGAGCTGTTTCATGGCGGTGGCCCGGTTTTTGTGCTGCGAACGCTCGTTCTGGCAGGCAACGACGATGCCGGTCGGCACATGGGTGATGCGGATCGCCGATTCGGTCTTGTTGACGTGCTGGCCGCCGGCGCCGCTCGAGCGGTAGGTGTCGACGCGCAGGTCCTTATCGTCGATCTCCACCTCCACCTCGTCAGAGATTTCTGGAAAGACGAAGACCGAGCAGAAGGAGGTATGCCGGCGGGCGTTGGAATCGAAGGGAGAGATGCGCACCAGGCGGTGGATGCCGATCTCGGCCCGCAGCCAGCCGTAGGCGTAGTCGCCCTCGACGGTAAAGGTAACCCCCTTCACCCCGGCCTCCTCGCCGGGCTGATAATCTGTGATCTCGGCCCGGAAACCCCTCTTCTCGCAGAAACGCAGATACATGCGAAGCAGCATCTCCGCCCAGTCCTGCGCCTCGGTACCGCCGGCCCCGGCATTGATGCTGACGATGGCATTACTGGCGTCATGCTGACCGGAGAGCATGCGGGCGAACTCCATCTTCGCCACCTTCTGTTCCAGCGCCGGCAGCAGTTCGCGGATCTCCGCCAAAGTCGCTTCGTCCTCTCCCTCTTCACCCAGTTCGGCCAAAACCGAGAGGTCCTCCAACTCCTGCCAGGACTCCTCCCACCCGTCGACCAGCTTCTGCAAAGAGGTGCGCTCCCGCAGCAGCTCCTGGGCCTGGTCACCGCGGTCCCAGAAGCCGGGTCGGGCGATCTCCGCCTCCAATTCAGCCACCCTCTCCTTCTTGGCGGCTATGTCAAAGATACCCCCTCAGCTCAGTGAGCTTACTCTTCAGGTCGTTCAACACTTCCTTCTCTTCACGAAACATGACGGTTCCTCTCGTTATAAGTTGAGGGGGGGATTATAGCGATTGCCCTGTGAATGAGCAAGGGGCTGTTTTCTCAGGTTCTGTCGAGGCGTCGGCGGGTTTTTACCAGCCAGCCGACACTGAGCAGAAGGAACATGACAGGGAAAACATCACCGAAGCGCGTATAGAGCGTCGGCCGGGCGCCCAGACCCACCTCCCCTTGCAGATAGAGGGCTTGGAAAATGGGGCTCTGAGCGATGATGCGTCCAGACGGAGCGATAAAGGCGCTGATACCGGTGTTGGCGGCGCGGGCGATCCAGATGCGGTTTTCGATAGCGCGAAAGCGGGTCATCGCCAGATGCTGGTAGGGGGCCGACGAACGGCCGAACCAGGCGTCGTTGGTAATGTTGACGAGCAGATCGCTTCCCTGGCGAACCCACTCCCGCGCCAGCTCGGGGAAGATGGCTTCGTAGCAGACGAGCACCCCGACCTCGGAGCCGTTCATCGGCAGCGGGCTGATCGTGCCGGGAGAGAAATCGCCGATTCCCACCACCAGTTTGTCGATGAATGGGAGGTATTTCCCCAGGGGAACATACTCGCCGAAGGGGACGAGGTGAACCTTGTCGCTGCGACCGAGCAGTTGTCCGTCACCGGAGAGAAGGAAGGCGCTGTTGAGATAGCGAGGACGGCGATTGACAAACTCATAGGCGGGGCTGCCGAAAAGCAGCCAGGCGTCGGCGGCGCGGGCCGTTGCGACCACTGCATCGCTCAGGGGGCCGGCATCCTGGAAATAGAATGGGGTGGCACTCTCCGGCCAGATCAGGAGATCGGTCTTCTGCTGACGGTTTGCGTCGAGGGAGAGGTTGCCGTAGATCGCGATGGTGTTCTGCTGGTTGGCGGGATCCCATTTGACTGACTGGTCGATGTTTCCCTGGGCCAGCGTGACTGCCAGGGTCCGTTCCCGTCCGTCAAGGTCCTGTTGCAGCCGGAGATAACCGTAGCCGAAATTGGCCGCAAAAAGAATGGTGGCAACAGCAACACCCTTCCAGGGAAGTGTCTGATACGTGCGCCGGGCGAGCGCCCGGACGGTGTCGGCCAGGGTCGCATTGGTCAGGACGAGCAGAAAGCTGAGCCCGTAGACGCCGCAGAGGTCGACCGACTGAATCAGGGCGAGGTGACTCTGCTGTGAATAGCCAAGGCTGG
>DASPGW010000204.1 GCA_035620395.1 Desulfuromonadales bacterium
TCCGCGTCATCCGCCTCCCCCGCCACGGCGCCTCCTGCCCCGTCGGCATGGCGGTCTCCTGCTCGGCCGACCGCAACATCAAGGCGAAGATCACCCGCGAGGGGCTCTTCGTCGAGGAGATGGACCGCAACCCGGGCCGCCTCATCCCCGCGCAGTACCGCGGCAAGCACGAGCACGGCGTCAAGATCGACCTGAACAAGCCGATGAAGGAGATCCTCGCCGAGCTCTCCAAGCACCCGGTCTCCACCCCGCTGCTGCTGACCGGCACCATCGTCGTCGGCCGCGACATCGCCCACGCCAAGTTCAAGGAGATCCTCGACAGCGGCAAGCCGCTCCCCGACTATCTGAAGAACCACCCGATCTACTACGCCGGCCCGGCCAAGACCCCCAAGGGCAAGGCCTCCGGATCCTTCGGCCCGACCACGGCCGGCCGCATGGACAGCTACGTCGACCTGCTGCAGGCCAACGGCGGCTCGCTGATCATGATCGCCAAGGGGAACCGCTCCCAGCAGGTGACCGACGCCTGCAAGAAGCACGGCGGCTTCTACCTCGGCTCCATCGGCGGCCCGGCGGCGGTGCTGGCCGAGGAGAACATCAAGAAGGTCGAGTGCATCGACTTCCCCGAACTGGGGATGGAGGCGGTCTGGAAGATCGAGGTGGAGAACTTCCCGGCGTTCATCCTGGTGGATGACAAGGGGAATGACTTCTTCAAGCAGCTCGGTCTTTAATCAGAACGGATGAGAGACGAAGCCCCCGGTTCGCAGATGCGGCCGGGGGCTTTTGCGCATCAGGAGGGGGGTTTGTTTATGCCGACAATCAGTGTATTCTACGGAATCATCATCTATCTCTACTTTTTCGACAACCAGAAGCACCAGATGCCGCATTTCCACGCCCGCTATCAGGGCCAGCAGGCCGCCGTTTCGATTCTTGACGGCGAGGTGCTCGAAGGGGAAATTCCAGCGGCGAAGATGAAGCTGGTTCAAGCTTGGCTGGAAATTCATCGGGAAGACCTGATGGCGGATTGGGAGTTGGCCGTCAACGGCCAGACGCCGTTTCCGATCGAGCCGTTGCGCTAGGAGAACGACAATGGAATCGGTTGTCCGTGTGGTGCCAAGGGAAAACTACCAGTTGGAAATCGAGTTCAGTACCGGAGAGGTTCGGCTCTTCGATGTGCGTCCATATCTCAGCAAGGGCATTTTCAGTCAGCTGAAGGATAAAGCTCTCTTCGCACGGGCCTACGTAGCCTTCGATACCGTCTGTTGGCCCAACGATCTTGATATTGCGCCGGAAACTCTTTACGTCAAATCAGTACCGATCTCTAGTGCGGTGCATGAAAAACCAGAAGAATATGGGGAGTGTCCTTAGTTTTCTTCCAATACGTTCCGGGATGGCGGACTTCCATGAAGCGCTTCATACTTCTTTTTTTTGCCATTCCATCCGCCTTGCTGGCCGGTTTTTCATCCTCCCGGGCGAGTGAAACGGACCCCACCGGCGCCGCCGTCTACCACCTGAGCTGCGCCGCACCCCATACGGCCGGCCTCGAACCCGCCCGACTCGGGAAAATCGACGCCATCGTCGAGGAGGCGATCCGCGAGGGGGCTACCCCCGGGGCGGTGGTGCTGGTGCTCAGGGACGGCGAGATCGTCTTCGACCGCGCCTACGGCCATCACACCTACGAGCGGGATCTTCCCACCCGATCGACCGACATCTTCGACCTCGCCTCGCTCACCAAGATCTCGGCCACCACCCTGGCGGTGATGCGACTGGTCGACGAGGGGAAGCTCGACCTCGATGCGACCGTCGGCACTTACCTGAGCGAGCTGGAACAATCGCACCCCGACAAGGCGGCGATCCGGATCCGCGACCTGCTGACCCACCAGGCCGGCTTTGTCCCGGAAATCCCCTTCTACACCCTGGTCCAGGACGGCGACTATCGCCCTGAGCCCGCCGCCGGCTACCCCACCCGGGTCAGCGCGAGCTTCTACCTGAAGAAGGACTTCTACAGGGAAGTGATGTGGCCGACCCTGCTGGCGACCCCGCTGAAGACCCCGGGGGCGTACGTCTACAGCGATCTCGGCATGTATGTGCTCAAGGAGATCGTGGAGCGCATCGCCGGGCAGCCGCTGGGCGCCTACGTAGAGGAGCAGTTCTACCGCCCGCTGGGCGCCTGCACCATGGGCTTCTGCCCCGCGGAACGCCATGACCGGGAGCGGCTGGTGCCGACCGGGATCGACAGCTACTTCCGCAAGCAGCTCCTTCACGGGTTCGTGCAGGATTCGGGGGCGGCCCTCTCCGGCGGGGTGGCGGGGCACGCCGGCCTCTTCGCGACCGCCTACGACCTCGCCCTGGTCGGCCAGATGCTGCTTGAGGGCGGCAGCTACGGCGGCCGGGAGTACTTCCGGCCCGAAACGGTCCGGCAATTCGCCGCCCGGCAGTCGGCGGCCAGCCGGCGGGGCCTGGGCTTCGACCGCCGGGATCCCGATGCGGCGGAAGGTTACCCTGCGAAGCTCGCCTCGCAGGAAATTTTCGGCCATACCGGGTTTACCGGCACCTGCCTCTGGATCGATCCCGAGCACCGGCTGGTCTACGTATTCCTGTCGAACCGGACCTACCCCCGGGGCAACGGGAAGCTCCAGAGCCTGAAGGTCCGGGCGCGGGTCCTGGATGCGGTTTATGAGGCGATGGGGATTGAAGAAGGAAGGCCGGCTGCCAGACTGGCCAGGGCGGTGGAGGGGAAAAGCAGGTAATTGCCTGGTTTTTTATGTCAAATCGGTGCCGATATCACGTATAATTCATGCAAAACCAGATGGATACGGGAAGTGCCCCCCAGTTTTTCAAAGAGGTTTTATGACCAGTTCCGATGCCGAAAAACATGACAAGCTCGTTGCGCAGATGCGCAAGGAAGAGGAGCTGCGTCAGGCCGGTTACCGGGAGAAAGCGCTGAAGCTTTTCCCGCACGTCTGCGGCCGCTGCACCCGCGAATTCGAGGGTAAAAAACTGCGCGAGTTGACGGTGCACCACCGGGACCACAACCACGACAACAATCCCCCGGACGGCAGCAACTGGGAACTGCTGTGCATCTACTGCCACGACCACGAGCATACCCGCGGCGTGCAGGAGCAGCGCAGCGCCGACGGTCCTGCCGGTCGTCAGGACCGTCCCTCGCTCGGCCATTCCCCTTTCGCCGCCCTCGCTGACCGGCTCAAGCAATCAAAGTAGTGGGGCAGCGCAAAACCGTTGGGTCGTGCCCCGAAAGGCGCCGCCATTTTTGCTGGCCGGAAAAACGGGCCTTTACTTTTTTGGTAAACTTGACCGAGCCCCCGGCCGAGGAGAAGGCCGGGGGCCGTTTTGCCTGTCCCCCCTGACCGAAGTCCCGCTTTTGCAAGGAGTGTCATGGCCAAGATCGATGCGCTGTTCAAGATCCTGCGCGACAAGGGGGGCTCGGACCTCCATCTATCCCCGGGCAGCCCGCCCCTGCTGCGCCTCTCCGGGGAGTTGGTCCCCGCCGTTCCCCAGAAGCTGAGCCACGAGCAGTACAAGGCCCTGCTCTACGAAGTGATGACCGAAACGCAGCGCACGACCTTCGAGGAGCGCAGCGACCTCGACTTCGCCTACGAGGTGGCCGAGCTCGGCGCCCGCTTCCGGGCCAACATCTTCTACGGCCGGCTCGGCATCAGCGCGGTCTTCCGCCTCATCCCGGCGCGCATCCTCACCGCCCAGGAGCTCGGACTGTCGCCGACGGTGCTGCGTTTCACCGAATACCGCAAGGGGCTGGTGCTGGTCACCGGACCGACGGGAAGCGGCAAATCGACCACCCTGGCGGCCATGATCGATCACGTCAACCGCACCCGGGCCGAACACATCCTTACCATCGAAGACCCCATCGAGTTCGTCCATGCCAGCCAGAAAAGCCTGGTCAACCAGCGGGAGGTCGGACGCCACACCCGCTCGTTCGCAGCGGCGCTCAAGGCGGCCCTGCGCGAGGACCCGGACATCATCCTGGTGGGCGAGATGCGCGATCTGGAGACCATCGAGCTGGCGATCACCGCGGCGGAAACCGGGCACCTGGTGTTCGGCACTCTCCACACCAGCAGCGCCGCCAAAACCGTCGACCGCATCATCAACGTCTTCCCCACCAGCCAGCAGGAACAGATCCGGGCCATGTTGTCCGAATCTCTCAAGGGGGTCATCGCCCAGCAGCTGGTGCCGACCGTGGACGGCCGCCGCGCCGCCGCGCTGGAAATCCTGCTGGTCAATGTCGCGGTCGCCAATCTCATTCGCGAGGGTAAAACCTTCCAGATCCCCTCGGTGATCCAGACCGGCCGGGGCGACGGGATGCAGCTGATGGACCAGGCGCTGCAGGAACTGCTGAAGGAGGGCCGGATCAGCAGTGAAAGCGCTTTCCGTTTTGCCCTCAACAAGTCCCTGTTCCCCCAGCCGCAGAAAGGGGGGAACGGCCATGGATGAACAGCGCATCGCCATGCAGAAACGCCGGGTCGGCCTGGTGCTCGCCGACGACAGCCGCCTGGAGGGGGAGGTCTTCCTCAGTCTCTACGAAGCCAACCGCATGGGACCACAGCGGCTTGGCGACCTGCTCAACTCCGAAATCCGGTTTCTGCCGGTCCAGACGGCTGCCGGCATCCAACTGGTAAACAGCGCCCTCATCGTCAGCGCCCGGACCGACCAGAGCGAAGAGGCCGACGAATTGATGCGGCTGGGCGAAAAATACCGCATTTGCATCTCCACCCTGCTCCAGGATGAGCTCGTGGTAGATCTTTACGTCAACCTGCCCCAGGCCTCCAACCGGGTGAAGGATTGTCTCAACCAGCAACAGCGGTTTCTACCCGCCTTTCGCGAAGAGGAAGTCCTTTATCTCAATACTTCCTACATCCTCAGGGTCCGGGATTGAACGACGAGGTTTCGGGACCAGGCATAATTCAAGGAGTCGGGCGCTGCGGAGAATCCGCTTGATACCCTACTTCCTCCTCACCCTCAGCGCTCTTCTCTGGTCGGGCAATTTCGTCCTGAGCCGGGCGGTCGTCACCCTGATTCCGCCGGTCGGACTGCTCTTCTGGCGCTGGACCGTGGCACTGGCCGTCCTCTTCCCGATCGTCCTCCCCCGCCTGCGGCGGCAGTGGCCGCTCATCCGCGCCAACCTGAAACTCTTTCCCCTCTACGGCCTGCTCGGGGTGACCCTGTTCAACCTGCTGATCTACACCGCCATGCACACCACCACCGCCATCAACGCCGCCCTGGTCAACTCGGCCATCCCGGTGCTGATCCTCTTCTTTTCCCGGATATTCTACGGCCAGTCCGTATCGGGCAGGCAGTGGATCGGCATCGGCCTTTCCCTGGCCGGGGTGGCGACGATCATTCTGCGCGGCGATCCGTCAGCGGCGCTCCACCTTTCCTTCACCACCGGCGACCTGCTGGTGCTGGCAGCAGCCGCCTCCTGGGCGCTCTATTCGGTCGGCCTGCGCTACTACCCGCAGGGGCTCGACCCTCTGGTCTTTCTCTTTGTCATCGCCCTGTTCGGCCTGGCCTTTATCGCCCCCCTCTATGCCTTGGAGATCGCCTCCGGCAAGGTGGTCGAGCCGACCCCCGCGACGCTGGCCAGCATCGCCTATGTGGGGATCTTTGCCTCCGTGATCGCCTTCGTGGCCTGGAACAGCGGCATCCGCAGGGTCGGCGCCCAGGCGGGCGGCCAATTCATCCACCTCATGCCCGCCTTCAGCACCCTCCTGGCGGTTCTCTTTCTCCACGAGCGGCTCCTGCCCTTCCATGCCGTCGGCATCGGCTTGATAGTCGCCGGCATTCTCTTTGCCACTCTGCGACCAAAGTCATGAAGGGTCCTTTTTCGCCGCGTGGGACAACCTGCCCCTCTTTTCTCCTTGGTAAAATCTCGCCATGAGTCTTGGCTGGTCTTCATTAGCAGACCAGGTCCAATGACATATATTCTGTGTTTTTGACTACTTATCAATCAAGCTCGACACATTGACAGGGCAGCGCGACAGCCCTAGAATAGTAACTAAAGAAGGGGGTTGACGGAAAAGGGAGGTTAACCTCATGGAAAAAATAAATCTTATGGCCATCTTGGCCATATCGTTCAGCCTGCTGCTGGCAGGAGCCGTTTTTGCCGGCGGTGGGATGACAAAAGCTGCAGAAGGCGGGCCGCAGGCAGGGCAAGCCGTCACATACGGGGAATTTATTTCCGTCGATAAGCTGACAGGCATGGACGTGAGGAACCGGGAAGGGAAGAGCATAGGCGAGGTTTCCGCCTACCAGCTGGATGAAGGCGGCAACATCAGGTTCCTGGTGGTTTCCACGGGCGGCATCTTTGGCATGGGGGCGCAGGAACGCCTCGTTCCCTATACCGCCTTCAAAGCCGCCGAGGCGGCGGATGCTCTGATCCTTACCGTCGATGAGAGCCTGCTGGCCAGTTCGCCGGCAAAAACACCCGACATGAGTGATGAACAGTACAGTCGGGGACTTTACGAGCACTACGGGCTGGCTCCCTATTGGGGAGCTGAAAGCGAGGCAATCCCCGAGGCCACCCCGGATCCATAAGCAGGCTGCGGGAATGAGCCCCGAGAGAAAGGAGCAACAGGGGAAAAGCTGGAGAAAGCAGAAAATAACTACAAGAGAAAGGTGGACTCACTGGATATCAATAAACGGAAAGTCGACCCCCTTGGAACAAAAAAACTACCTGATTCTTCAGGTAGTTTTTTGTTTCCCGGTCATTCGGAGACCCTGTCCAGGAGCTTGGTCAGGCGCATGACCTCCTGATCCTCAGCCAGCGAGTGCGGCAGGATGACGGTTACGCCATAGTTTTCCTTCAGCAACGCAAGCTCGCAGGGCGCGGACCGAACCATTTCCTCCCTGGCAGGGGTAAGCACAATGCTTTCCTCCTCGAGAAACTGGATGATCTCGGCGACATGGGCCATGCCGATGATGAAAATGGCGTTTTTGCTCCGGATGCTCCCGGCCTGGAACTCACGCTCCACGACCGCGGGAATTTTCTGGAGCATGGCCGCCGTCCGTCTTTCCTGAAAACAGCTCAGCCGACTCAGAAATTCGGGATTCAATTGCCCCGCCGAACCGGTCAGTTGCCGCATGGAATCGGCAACTGCGCCATATAGCCCCTTATCCTCCGCCTGGCTGAGCCGAATGCCGTAATTGGATTTGAGCAGGATGGCGGCATTGGTAAAGGTTCGGGAGTCGCCCAGTTCATCTCGGAGGACTGCATTGTCGATACTCTTGCGGAGCAGGTGCTCGCCGCCAGCGGAGGCGCTGCGGAGGTCCCGGGCTCTTTCCTCCGGCGCGCTCTGGCCGAAAAATCCCTCCGGCAGCAGCAGTTCGACCTGGCGGTTGCGGATGAGCCACTCCCCGATCCGATAGATTTCCATTTGGGCCAGCAGGGTTTTGTCGCCGTCCCCGCCGGTCAGCGAACTGCGATGATTCTGCCCGAGGATGTAAATCTGCTTCCCCGCCTGCCCCTCCTTGTGGAAGACCACTTTCCCGTCCGGTGGAGCAACAGCAAGCCCGCCATCGCCCCCCGCAGCGGCCGTTGCGGAAGAGGTAGGCAGAGCAAGGAAGAGGATCAACAGGAGCGCAGGAACCCAGCCCTTGAGCAATGCTTTGGTGACGCAATGGACCCGGTTGGTCATTGAAGGCAAGCCTCTCAGGAAATAAACGCACTTTCAGATAGATACGGAATTTTCATTCTACGGGGGATTGGCCATCCGTGTCAACCCGGGGTGGGGAGCTGAGTCCTCGCCGGCTATTAAAGCCGGTCATCGGGAGAGGCCAGGGGGGCTTCCAGTCTCAGAGTACCGCCACGATCCGGTCTCCCTCGCGGACGGCTTTTTGGGAATTGTGGTCGATAAGATCGTAGAGCCGGCGATACTTGGCCACTTCGGCGGGGACGCGGGTCCTG
>DASPGW010000205.1 GCA_035620395.1 Desulfuromonadales bacterium
GATGTACCGCCTGTGTCCCAAGTGCAAAAAGAAGCAGGGCCTTTCCGAGCCCCAATGCAAGTACTGCAGCTACTGGTTCATCTGCCCGACCTGCGGCCACAAGGTTCCGTCGACCAGCATGCTGACCTGTCCCCGCTGCGCCACCAGTCTGCGGTGAGCAGGGTCCCCCCTCCCGACGTCCCCTGACCGAAGGCGTGCCGTCGCAGTTGCGGCGGCACGCCTTCACCAGCAACAGCGGGTTTTGTGACGTTGGACGCCGGCCCTTCCTTTGATAAACTTCTCATGAAGAGAGGCGCGTTCAACCTTTCGTTCCAGAGGTGCGAGGAACCTGGCTTGCTCCAATCTCTGCTCACGATTCTCTTCTGGGGGTTACTGGCCCTTGCCGGCGTGCTTTCCGCGGGCCACGCCCTGCTGAACAAGCGTGATCCCCGCGCCGCCCTCGGCTGGGTGGTTCTGTGCCTGGTGCTCCCCGGGGTTGGCGCCGTCCTCTACTGGCTGCTGGGGGTCAACCGTATCCGGACCCTGGCCCGGGACTGGCAGGCCCGCGGCATGGGGATGCACGGCCGGCAACCCGATTTCTGCCTCTGGGTAGCCGACATGGCGGCCGAGTTGCCGTTTCGCGCCGAGAATTACGCGGCGCAGCTGAGCCTCGCCGATGCGGTAACCCGGCGGCCGCTTCTGCAAGGCAACCGGGTGCAGCCGCTGCACAACGGCGAAGAGGCCTATCCCGCGATGCTCGAAGCCATTGAGGCGGCGCACACTTCGGTCTGTCTGTCGACCTACATCTTCGACTCCGATCGCACCGGCAGGCGATTTGTTGAGACGCTGCGGGCGGCGGCCGCCCGCGGAGTCGACGTCAGAGTGCTGGTCGACGCCCTGGGGGAGCGTTACTCCTTTCCGCCGGCGCGGCGACTGTTACGCAGGAGCGGTGTCCGCATTGCCCGCTTTCTTCCCCCTTCGCTCTCCGAGCGGGGTATCCATATCAACCTGCGCAACCACCGCAAGCTGTTGATCGTCGATGGGCAGGTCGGTTTCACCGGCGGCATGAATATCGGCGGCCGGCACCTGGCCAGCGAGAATAACCCGCGGCGGGTGGTCGACATTCACTTCCGGGTAGAGGGCCCGGTGGTGGGCCAGATGCAGGAGGCTTTTTTCGAGGACTGGCAGTTCACGACCGGCGAGCCAGTGGCCGACATCGATTATCCTGACGCTGCCCCTGATGCCGAGGCGTTCTGCCGCGGCATCAGCGAAGGCCCCAACGAAGACTTCGAGCAACTCACCTGGCTGCTGGTCGGGGCACTCAACTGCGCCCGACACCGCGTCCGCATCATGACCCCCTATTTCATCCCCGACCGTTCACTCATTACAGCCATTAACGCCGCCGCCCTGCGCGGGGTCTCCGTGGAGATCATGCTGCCGGAGAAAAACAATCTCCCTTATGTCGCCTGGGCAACCCGCGCCTATCTCTGGGAGCTTCTCCAGTATGGCACCCGCATCTATTACCAGCCGCCGCCCTTCGTGCACAGCAAGTTCCTCCTGGTTGACGACGCGTATGCCCTGGTCGGTTCGGCCAACCTTGATCCGCGCAGCCTGCGGCTGAATTTCGAGTTCTGTCTGGAGGTTTATGACCGGCGGCTGAACGATGCGCTGGCCCGGCACTTCGACTCGCTGCATGGTCTGTCAAGGGAAGTGTCCCAGGAGGAACTGGACGTCCGGCCTCTGCCGCTCAAGCTGCGCGACGCCTTCGCCAAGCTCTTCTCTCCCTATCTGTAAGCCGACCCGACCCAGGTGCAGCGAGGCAGATTTCGGGTTTGCCCCCCCTAGAGGTTTCCCTTTTTGGACTTCGCATCTTGCACCGTTTTTCTGATAAGCGTATGTTAACTACAAGTGCGCCCTCGACGATCTCCGAATGCCGGGGCCGTTATTCCTTTTCCCGACGCCGACTCGACCAAAAGAGTACCTGCAGATGAAGAAACGAATATTCCTGACTATTCTGGTGTTGATCGCATTGGCCGGCATCCTTGCCGGCATCAAAGCCCTGCAGATCGGCCGCATGATCGATGCCGGTGCCCAGTTCGTGCCGCCGCCCGAAACGGTGACGACGACCGAGGTGCGCACGGAATCCTGGGAATCGCTCCTGACCGCCGTCGGTTCGCTCACGGCGGTGCAGGGGGTAACCGTGGCGGCGGAGATGCCTGGCAAGGTCACGCAGATCGCCTTCGAGCCGGGCACGATGGTACAGAAGGGGGCGCTCCTGTTGAAGCAGGACACCTCTTCCGAGCAGGCGCAACTGCCCGGGGCGGAGGCCTCGGTAACGCTGGCGAAGGCCAATCTGGAGCGTGCCAGGGAGCTTCTGGCGCAGAAGATCATCTCGCAAGCCGAATTCGAGAGCGCCGAAGCCAGTTTCAGGGTGGCCGTCGCTGCCGCCGAGAGCATCCGGGCGACCATCGGCAAGAAAACGCTCCGCGCCCCCTTTACCGGCCGTCTCGGTATCCGCCTGGTCAACCTGGGACAGATTCTCCAAGAGGGGGATCCGGTTGTTTCACTGCAGACCCTCGATCCGATTTACGTCGACTTTCTCCTGCCCCAGCAGCAACTGGCCGCGATCCGCACCGGTTTGCCGGTGCGGGTGACGACCGATGCCTTGGCCGGTCAGCGGATCGAGGGATCCGTCACAACGATCAATCCCGAGGTTGACGCCGCCACCCGCAACATACGGCTGCAGGCAACGGTGTCCAATGCCGGGGGACAGCTGCGTCCCGGCATGTATGTCAATGTGGCTGTGGTGCTCCCCCGACGGGAGCAGGTACTCGCCATACCGGCCACGGCGGTGCTCTATGCCCCCTACAGCGATTCGGTGTTCGTCGTGGAGGAAAAGAAAGCGGAAGCGGGGGGCCAGCCGGGAAAACTGCTGCGCCAGCAGTTCGTTCGGCTCGGTGAGAAGCAGGGCGATTTCGTGGCGGCCCTCTCCGGACTGAAGGAAGGCGAGACGATCGTCACCACCGGGGTGTTCAAGTTGCGAAACAGCCAGGCCGTCATGGTTGACAACACCCTGTCGCCCGAGTTCAAACACGCGCCGAAACCGGAGAACAATTGAAAAGCCAAATTTGCCTGGGTTTGCGCCTTTGATTAAGGTTTTTCCTGTCCCATGAAAATCACCGACCTTTTTATCCGCCGTCCCGTGCTCGCCCTGGTGATCAACTTGTTGATCGTCATCGCCGGATTGCAGGCGATCCGCACCCTGAATGTCCGCCAGTACCCGCAAAGCGAGAACGCCTCGGTTACCGTGACCACGGTCTATGTCGGCGCCAGCGCCGAACTCGTACGCGGCTTCATCACGACCCCGCTGGAGCGGGCCATCGCCGCCGCCGACGGCATCGATTACATCGAATCGCAGAGTTCCCAGGGGCTCTCGACCATCAATGTCCGGCTGAAGCTCAACTTCGACGGGACCAAGGCTCTGGCGGAAATCAGTTCCAAGGTCGACCAGGTCCGCGCCGATCTTCCGCCCGAGGCCGAGGTTCCCGTTATCAACATCGAGTCGGCCGACAGCCAGTTCGCCTCGGCCTACCTCAGCTTCAGTTCCGACCTCCTCCAGCAGAACGAGATTACCGATTACCTCGTGCGCATCGTGCAGCCTCGCCTCTCGGCCATCGAGGGGGTGCAGCGCGCCGACGTGCTCGGCGCCCGCACCTTCGCCATGCGCATCTGGCTCAAGCCCGAGCGGATGGCCGCGCATGGCATCAGCCCGGTTCAGGTGCGCCAGGCGCTGGCTGCCAACAACTACCTCTCCGCCATCGGCCGGACCAAGGGATCGCTTATTCAGGTCAACCTGACCGCCAACACTGATCTGCGCTCCGTACCGGAGTTCAAGCGACTGGTCGTCCGCGAGCAGGACGGAGCTATCGTGCGGCTCGAGGACATCGCCGAAGTCGTGCTGGGTGCCGAAGACTACGACGCCGAGGTGCGCTTCTCCGGTCAGACCGCCGTTTTCATGGGCATCTGGCCGTTGCCCAATGCCAACGCCCTCGATGTCCTCAAGCGTGTCTCAGCCGAAATGGAGGACATCCAGAAAGATTTGCCCACCGGCATGCAGGCGCGCGTCGCCTACGACGCCACCGCCTATATCGACGATGCCATTCACGAGGTGCTCAAGACTCTGAGCGAAACCCTGCTCATCGTGGTGATCGTCATCTTCCTTTTCCTCGGCTCGTTGCGCTCGGCGTTCGTCCCGGTGGTGGCCATCCCCCTGTCGCTGATCGGCGCGGTCTTTCTCATGCAGGCCTTCGGCTTCACCGTCAACCTGCTCACCCTGCTCGCCATCGTTCTCTCCGTCGGACTGGTGGTCGACGATGCCATCGTCGTGGTTGAAAACGTCGAGCGGCACCTGAGCGACGGGCTGAAGCCGCTCGACGCCGCACTGGTTGGCGCCCGCGAGCTGGTCGGGCCGATCATCGCCATGACCATCACCCTGGCGGCGGTCTATCTCCCCATCGGCCTGCAGGGGGGGCTCACCGGCTCGCTTTTCCGTGAATTCGCCTTTACGCTGGCGGGTGCCGTCACCATCTCCGGCATCGTCGCCCTGACCCTCTCGCCGGTGATGTCGGCCCGCCTGCTCAAGCCGGGAATCGAGGAGCACGGGCTGGCCGGCTGGATCGCCCGAGCCTTCAAGCGCCTCCGGGCCGTCTATGGCCGTCTGCTGGACGGCACGCTCAAGACCCGTCCGGCGGTCTACCTGGTCTGGATTGTCGTCTCGCTGCTTGCCGTGCCGATGTTCATCATGGCCCCCAAGGAGCTGGCCCCCACCGAGGACCAGGGGGTGATTTTCGGCATTCTCGACGCGGCGGCCAACTCCACCCTCGATCAGACCAGCCGCTACGCCGCGGCCGCCAACCAGGTGTTTCTCGGCGTTCCGGAAACGGATTTCACCTTCCAGATCACCTTTCCGGCCTCCGGTTTCGGCGGCATGGTCGTCAAGCCCTGGGAGGAACGCGAGCGCACCGTTTTCCAGATGCTTCCCGAAGTGCAGCAGAAACTGGGCGCCATCCCGGGCATCCGGATGTTTCCGGTGACGCCGCCGGCGCTCCCCGGCGGCGGCCAGTTCCCCGTGGAGTTCATACTCGCCTCGACGGCCGAGCAGGACCAGATTCTCCAATTCGCCCAGGAGCTGCAGCTCAAGGCGATGCAGAGCGGGATGTTCGCCTTTCCGCCGCTCATCGACGTGAAGATCGACCAGCCGCAGACGGAATTCGTCATCGATCGCGACAAGGTGGCCGACCTCGGCCTCGACCTGCAGCAGGTCGGCGCCGACGTCGGGGCGATGGTTGGCGGCAATTTCGTCAATCGCTTCGACATCGCCGGCCGCAGCTACAAGGTCATCCCGCAGCTTCAACGCGTCGACCGCCTCAATCCCGAGCAGCTTCAGAATATCTACGTAACCGGTCCGGGAGGCGAACTGGTGCCGCTGTCCACCATCGCCACAACCCGCAATACCGTCGTCGCCCGGTCGCTGAACCGTTTCCAACAGCTCAATGCCGTCAAGATCAGCGGCGTGGCCGTGCGCCCCCTCGACGAAGCGCTGCGCTATCTGGAAGAGGAGGCGGCGAAGATCCTCCCCCAGGGTTACGTGCTCGATTACACGGGCGAGTCGCGCCAGTTGCGCAGCGAGGGGAACAAGTTCCTGCCGGCTTTCGGACTGGCGGTCGTCCTCATCTTCCTGGTGCTGGCGGCGCAGTTCAACAGCTTCCGCGACCCCTTCGTCATCCTCGCCGGCTCCGTGCCGCTGGCGATGTTCGGGGCGCTCGTTTTCACTTTCCTGAAGATGCCCGATCCGAACGTTCCGTTCTGGACGCAGGGGTGGACCACCACGCTCAACATATACTCGCAGGTCGGCCTGGTGACCCTGGTCGGCCTGGTCGCGAAGAACGGCATCCTCATCGTCGAGTTCGCCAACCAGCTCCAGCTGCAGGGGCACTCCAAGCTGGAGGCGGTGCGGGAAGCGGCCCTGACCCGCCTGCGCCCGGTCCTGATGACCAGCGCCGCGACCATCGCCGGCCACTTCCCGCTGGTTCTGGTGAGCGGCGCCGGCGCCGCCGCCCGGAATTCCATCGGTCTCGTGCTGGTCGGCGGCATGGCCGTCGGTACCCTCTTCACGCTTTTCGTCGTGCCGTCGATCTACATGCTCGTCGCTCGCGACCACTCCCTGGATGTTGCCCGCGAGGCCGCCGTCGCCGCCGCCGCGGACGCGACCTGAGCAGCTTCAACCGACCGCTGGAAAAGATCTGCGGACGATAGGTGTGCCAGCCGGCAGTGAAGGAAACCGCATCAGTCGGGAGAGGAAAGGTTGCCGGGGAAAATTTGTTGAACCGAAGGAAAAGAGCCTGCGATGGCAACCGCAGGCTCTTTTCCTTTGCTCGTCGAGGCGAGAAAATTGTGCAAGTAAAATCAGGTGAATCATGCAGGTGCTAATCGTCCTGCCGGGGTGGGCTTTTACTCTTGCCCTCGTCCTTTGCCTTCCGCACGGGAAGGCTGCAGTTTTCGGAAAGTCAGGTCTGCACGCCGAGGCGAGGTAATATCCAGCGGTTGAGAATGTACCAGACGGCGACAATGCCGAGGATGCCGAGCAGTTCCATGGGCGCCTCCTTCATATTAAAGTCAATATATGCGATTTTATATAGGGAGGCAAGTTTTATATCCGCGATGGCCGGGGTTCCCTCTGCCGTGACGGGCACGGTGGGCCAGGCGACCATCCGCTGCCGGTTGCAACCGGATCAGCCGACGGTCAGCTCGTTGACCACATCAAGCACCCCGGGCGTGTACCAGCAGTCCTTCCCGGCGGCCGATTTTTCAATCGGCGAGTCGACGTGTCCGCGCAGGGTGACCACACCCTGCCGCACCTCGATGCGGAATTTCTTGGGATTCACCAGCACGTCCTTCTCCATGATGGTGATGAGGTTGTCTTTGAGCTCCTCGTCGTTGTCCTGTTCCGGCGGGTTGACCACCAGCAGATTGAGGACATTGGTCACCCCGGGAATCCACCAGCAGAGCACTTCTGCGAGGCGAATCTGGGCGAGTGAATGGACGTGGCCGCGCAGGACGACCCCGCCGTCGGGATCGGTTTCGATCGTGATGTTCTGCTCTTCGATGTTGCGCTCCTGAATCAGCGCGTGACGGACGTGCTCGGCGATTTCCAGATCGCCCATGGGGTTGGGAGGAGTCACGCGCAACTGGTCGTCCACGGTTTTTACGCCTTGAATCTGGGCCGCCAGGCGGGGTGCCAGGCGCTTGGCGGCCACCGAGTCGACCGTTCCGCTCAAGGTGACGTAGCCACCTTCACAGTTGATAGCAATGGCGCTGGCGGGCAGGTTGATCCGCAGGTCCCGGGTCAGCGCCCCCTGGATCTGTCGAATGATTTCTTGCGCGGCGTTCATATAGGTGCCTCCGGCTTGCTGGATGGTTGCTCCCCTTGTGACAAGGGGATCTGCCATCAGTTTAGCGCTCTTCCGGGGCTTCTCAAGTGGTCAGAAAAGGAGGACGGGGCAGCGGACGTGGTGCAGGGCATGGTTGGCGACGGAGCCGAAGAGAACGTCGCGGATTTCCCCCAGGCCGCGGCGGCCGAGGATGAGGAGCTCAAACCCTTCGTCGTTGGCAATGTGGCAGATGATCTCGCGGGGAGAACCGAATTCCAGCCGCAGCTCGGTGGACATTCCGGCCCTGGAAAAATGTTCCTGGGTACTGTTGAGCAACTGCTCGCCCGCCCGGCGGGCGTGTTCCCGGATCATCGCCACCTGAAAATCGGGGATCATCCGGTAGGCCAGTCGGTCGAGATCGACGACGTGCAGCAGGGTCAAGGGGGCGGGAAACCTCTCCTTGCGGGCGATGATGGCGTCGATGGTTTTCATCGAGGTCGCGGAACCGTCGACCGGAACCAGGATTTTCGTTTCCATGGAGGCTCTCCGTTGGCGAGTCAGTTCAATTCATGTCAGGGTCAGCCACCGACGCCGTAGACGAGGCGGGGCAGCAGCAACACCAGCCAGGGGCAGTAGGTCAGAAGCAGCAGCAGGGCCACCTGGATCAGCAGGAAGGGGAGAACCGCCCGGCTCACGTAGAGCAGGCCCCGGTCGACCACCGCACCGGAAATATAGAGGCTCACCCCCAGCGGCGGGGTGCAGTAGCCGATGCCAAGGTTGATGGTCATCAGCAGGCCGAAATGCAGCGTGCTGATGCCGAACTTGGCAAGCAGCGGCAGAAAGATTGGCGTCAGGATCAAGGTGGCGGAGATGATGTCCATGAACATGCCGACCACCAGCAGCAGAATGTTCACCGCCAGCAGGAAGGCCCAGGGGCTGCTGAGGTTGGCGACGACGGCGTTGGCGATCTTGTCGGGGATCTGCTCGAAGGTGAGGTATTCACCAAAAACCGAGGCGCCGGCGACGATCACCAGCAGGGTGGCTGAGGTCACGGCCGAGGAAACGACCACCTTCTTCACGTCGCCCAGCTTCATGTCCTTGTGGATGCAGATTTCCACAACGAAGGCATAGAAGCAGGCGACCACCGCCGCCTCGTTAGCGGTGAAGAGGCCCGAATAGATGCCGCCGAAGATCACCACCGGCAGCAGCAGTGCCCAAATGCTCTCGCGAATGACGGCGACCGCTTCCCGCAAGGTTGGGCGCGGCATGGTCTTGAGCCCCTGCCGACGGCAGAAGAACCATGCGTAGAGGGACATGCAGACGATGATCAGGATGCCGGGGATGAAGCCGGTGAGAAAGAGCGCCTCCAGCGGGTCGTTGGTGACCATGGCGTAGAGGATCATGGAAATGGATGGGGGAATGACGATCCCGAGGATCGGCGCCGTCGTCATGATGCCGACACTGAACTCTTCGTCGTAGTGGTTCTCCATGAGGGCGGGAATCATGAAGCCGCCGATGGCGACCACGGTGGCTACGGTCGAGCCGGAGATGGCGCCGAAGAAGCCGCAGGCGAGCACCCCGGCGATAGCCAGGCCGCCGGGGAGGAAGCCGACGAGGACGTTGGCCGTCTTGATCAGCTTCTGAACGATGCTGCCGGTGGTCATGATGTTGCCGCAGAGGACGAAGAAGAGGACGACGATCAAGGCGAACTTGTCCATGCTGCGGTAGAGGACTTCGACGACGATCTGCGGATCGATCCCGACGACCCAGACCAGTCCGACCAGGCCGGTGAAGAAGAGAGCCATGAAGACCGGCACGGTGGCGGCCAGGCAACCGAGCAGCAGGGCGAGGATGAGAATGTAGTTGGCTTCCATCGGTTTATCCCTTTACCCCTTTCCAGTCTTCCACCATGACGATCAGCGTCCGCAAAAACATCATGGCGCCCATCACCGGCAGCACGGCGTAGAAATACCACTCGGGAATCTGCAGCGTTGCGGTGCGGGCGTACTCGTCCTGGTAGACGGAAACGGTCATCTGCCAGCCGAGCCGAAGCATCACTCCGGAAAAGACCAGCACCGCCAGATGACTGATCAGGGTCAGCGGCTTCTTCAGGATCGGGATGATCTGCGGCAGGGCGTCAATGCGGATCAGGTTGCGGCTGCGGATGGCCGCAATGCAGCCGACGTAGGTGGTGAAGAAGATCACCTTGCGGACCACCTCGTCGGACCAGTAGAGATTGATATGCGTGGTTTTGCGCAGTATCACGTTGGCCATCGCCGAAACCAGGGCGGCGGCGACGGCGAGAAACAGGGACCAGTCTTCGACGAAGGCAAAGATCCGATCCACGGTGCGGAAAATCCTGTTCACCTGGAGGCTCCAGAAAAGGGCCGGGGGCTTTGGCTCCCCGGCCCTCGCTGCTAGTGATGAAAGATGGGGTGAAGAACGGCGCGGCTATTTGCTGAGGGTGGTGCGCACCAACTGAAGGTAGTCGGCGCCGATCTTCTTTCCCCAGGTTTCGTAAACGGGGGCGGCAAGTTCGGTCAGCTTCTTCTTGTCCGCATCGGGAAGCGGGTAGAACTGGACCCCTTTGCTCTTGGCGTCGGCAATCTGGGCCTCATGCTGCTGGCGGGTCGCCTGCCGGGTTTTTGCGCTTTCTTCCTCGATGACCTCGAGCAGGACCTTCTGCAGGTCAGGCGGAAGCTGATCGAGCCAGCGTTTGTTCATCAAGTGGATGAACAGCCCCTGGGCGTATTCGACCTGGGTGAAGTGCTTGGCCACATCGAACATCCGCTGGATGTTGCACACGGTGGGAGTATGGTCGAGGCCGTTGATGACCCCGGTCTGCAGGGCCTGGGGAACGTCGGGCCAGGGCATGACGGTAAATTTCAGTCCCCAGGACTTGTAGATATCGGTGTTCACCGGTGCCTCGGCGATGCGGAAATTGACCTTTTTCGCTTCCTCCAGGCTGCGCACCGGGGTGGTGGTGGCCCAGCCATAGGTGCCATAGCCGGTGATATCGGCGACCGTCAGCCCCTGGGAGAGGACGCTGTTCCTGAACTCGCTCCACAGGGCCGGGGTACTGCGGAATTTGTCCAGCTTGTCAAAGGTGTCGACCACGTAGGGGAGATTAACGACCCCCAGCTTGTCGGCGACGTTGGCGGCCGCCACCGAGGAGCAGAGCATCCCCTGGACGGCGCCCAGTTTCAGCTTCTGAATGACATCCCGCTCGCCGCCGAGCTGCGCCAGAGGACGGAAGTCGACGTAAATCTGCCCCTTCGAGCGTTCCCAAACCTTGTCGCGGATGCGGTAGCCCACACCAATCCCTTCGATGGCCGGATGCGACACGTTGGAGAGGATGTAGGTGTACTTGGCGCCACTGGGATCGAACTTCGGCTTCCAGGCGGCCAGGGGGTCGGCCTTTTCCTGCGCCAGCGCCGGAAGGGCGCAGGTCAGGGTAAGCATCAGCAGAACGAGGGTGATTTTTCGCAGCATACGTAACTCCTTTGCACAAAAGTGAATCGGACCGTGCCGGATGAACATCAAGAACGATTATGCTAGTACAAACCTCGTTTTGTTTCAAAGGATTTTGGATTTTTTGCCGGAACCGGCAAAGAAGTTTCTCCATATCAAAATGCATTAAGTTCGGCCAAACGCAGCCGTGGCTGACGGCGAGATCTGTGCCTGAAGTTTGGGCTTGGCGAAGTGGACCGGGAAGCGGCGCTTCCCGGTCGCCCTCGAAAGGAAATGAAGGGAGGCTAGTTGCCGAGCTGGGACCGGACTTTTTGCAGATAGTCGACTCCCACCTTCGGGCCCCATTTTTCATAGACCGGTGCGGAGAGATCGACCAGCTTGCGGCGATCCGCCGGAGCAAGCGTCAGAAACTCGACACCGCGCGCAGTCGCCTCGGCGATTTGTTCCTGCTGTTGTTTCTGCGTCGCCTGCCGGGCGCGGCTGCTCTCCTCCTCGATCGTTTCGATGAGGATCTTCTGCAGGTCGGCCGGCAGCTTGTCGAACCAGCGCTTGTTCATCAGGTGGATGTAGAGGCCCTGGGCATAGTCGAGACGGGTGAAGTACCTGGCCACATCGAACTTTTTAGTGATGCTGCAAACAATCGGCGTATGGTCGAGGCCGTTGATGACGCCGGTCTGCAGCGCCTGGGGGACGTCGGGCCAGGGCATGACGGTGAACTTCATCTCCCAGGCCTTGTAGACGTCGGCGTTGACCGGCGCCTGTGCCACCCGGAAGTTGATCTTTCGGGCCTCCTCCAGGGTGCGGACCGGCGACGTGGTGGCCCAACCGTAGGGGCCATAGCCGGTGAAGTCGACGACCATGACCCCCTGCTTCAGGGCACTGTCGCGGAATTCGTTGAACAACTCGGGCGTCCGCCGGAACTTCTCCAGCTTGTCAAAGCTGTCGATGACGAACGGCAGATTGACGATCCCCAGTTTGTCGGCAACATTGACTGCGGCCACCGAGGAGCAGAGCATCCCCTGCACGGCCCCGAGCTTGAGCTTGCTGATCACGTCCTTTTCACCGCCGAGCTGGGCGAGGGGGCGGAAGTCGACGAAGAGGCGGCCGCCCGAGCGCTCCCAGATCTTGTCGCGGATGCGGTAGCCGACGGCGATCCCCTCGATGGCCGGATGGTCGACGTTGGAGAGAATGTAGGTGTACTGGGCGCCGCTGGGGTCGAACTTCGGTGTCCAGGCGGCCAGCGGGTCGGCACCCCGGCTGCTGCCGGGCGCCAGAAGCAAAGCCAGCAAAGCAAGTCCAGCGAGGGAATTCCGGTACATGCCGCGATCCTTTCTGTCTTGCGAGGAAAAGAAAAAACTAATGTGGGTGTTCGCTGAGAGAATAATCGCCGGCCGTTTACCGGTCAAGGGAAAACTGGGCCACGTTGTACCCGGACAACAGGTGGAAATGTCTGACAATTCAAGGCTTTCTTGTGTCCGGGTGAAATGGAAGTATATTTGACCTGTCGGCTCTGCAGGCGCCGGCATCAGTTGACATTATATTTAAAATCATATATATGTCTTTAGTAATGCATAAAGGGGGTCGATCGGATGCGTCCAGAGGTTCTTGTGCTGATGGGTTTGCTGCTTCTCCCGGCGACGGCGATAGCGGAAACGGTAGAGTTCGAGCAGGCTCTGCGCGAAGCGGTGGCCTTGCGGCCGCAGGCGATGGCGGCGAGGCAGCAGGCGGTGGCCGCCAGGGCGGCGGCCGATGAGGCCGGCAGCCGTTACCTGCCGCGGGCAACGCTGAGTGAAAACCTGGTCTGGACCGACGAGCCGGCCGGCAGCCTCTTCATCTCCCTGAATCAGGAAGACCTTAAGCTGAGCAACACCGCCGATGCCTTTAATGCCCCCCCCTCACGCAAGGACTTCGAAACCCGGCTGACGGTCGAACAGCCCCTTTACGACCCGGATATCGCCTACGGGCGGCGCCGGGCAGAAAAGCTGGCAGAGGCCGCTCTGGCCGGGGCCGAATGGAGCGCCGAGCAGGCCGCCTTCGCCGCCTTTCGGGCCTACCTGGAGGTGCAGCAGGCGGAGGCGGCGCTGGCCTGGAGCGATAGTTCCCAGCGCGAGGCCGAGGAGACCGTTCGCCTGGCCGCCGAACGCCACGCCGCCGGCGTCGGCCTCAAAGCGGATCTGCTGCGGGCCCGAGTCCAGTTGTCCGAGGCTTCGCGGCGCCTGACCACGACGAAAAACGACCAGATCCTGGCCCGCCGGGGGTTGGCTTTGGCGATGGGCAGGGAGAACGGGGACGTGGAGATTGCCGGCACCCTGCATCCGGAGCAGCTGGCAGCACTGGACACGCCCAGGCTGCTGCAGCGTGCCGACCTGCAGGCGGTCGCCCTTGAGGCCGAGGAGGCCGGACTCGCCTGGCGGCAGAGCCGCGCCGCCTGGCTGCCACGGGCCGATCTCTCCGCCTCCTACGCACTGCATGATGCCGAAACGCCCTTCGGGACTGACGCCGGCAGCTGGGCGCTGCGGGCCGGCCTGAGCTGGGAACTGTATGACGGCGGTCGCCGCGGACACAGCCGCCGAGGGGCCGCCGCCCTGAAGCAGGTCGCCGAATCCCGCCGCCTGGAGGCGACGCGCCAGGCTCGGTTCCGGGTGGAGGAGGCACAGCTGCGGGCGGCTGAGGCGAAGGCGAACCTGGAAACCGCCCGCCAGGCGGTGGCTGAAGCCGAGGAGAGCCAGCGCCTGCTGCGCGAGCGCTACGCGGCGGGGCTGGTGGAGCTCTCCGAACTGCTGACGGCGCAGACCGCCCTTGACCGGGCGCGGCTCGATGCCGTGGAGGCCGAGGGCCGGCTGCTGCTGGCTCTGGGCAACATCCGCTTTCAGAGCGGGACCTTTGTGCAGACCTTCCTGCCCCATGAGGAGCCTTCGCTGTGAACAAGACCCTATTCAGTTCTCTCCTTCTCTGCCTGCTGCTGGCCGCCTGCGGCCGTGACATCGAGCCGGGAGCGACCCCGGCGCAGCGCCCCGTGGTTCGTGGTCTGTCGCTGACGACTGTCGCTTCGACCGCGCTGCCCGAAGCCGAAACGTTTGTCGGAACCGTGGAGAGCCCCGACCGCGGCGTGCTGGCGGCACGCATCGACGGCCGCGTGGGGCGCATCGCCGTTCGGGAGGGGGACCTGGTCCAGGCGGGGCAGTTGCTGCTGACCATCGAGGGAAACCCGGCGTCGCACCGGCTGGCTGAAGCCGAGGGAGCGCGAAAGGCGGCGGCGGCCCGGGCGGAACTGGCGGAGCAGACCGCAGGGCGCTACCGCCAGCTCTTCGCCAAAGAGGCGGTGACGCCGCAGGAGATGGACCGTATTAACGCCGAGCTGGAGATGGCGCGGCAGCATCAGCGTTCGGCGGCCGCCGCCGTCGAGACGGCGCGAACCGCCCTCGCCCACACCCGGGTGACGGCCCCCTACGCCGCCCGACTGGTGCGCCGCGAGGTCGAGGAAGGCACGACAGTGCTGCCAGGGACGCCCCTGCTGGCGCTCGATCGTCAGGGCGAGTGGCGGGTGCGGGTGCGGCTCCCCGAAACCCTTTTCGGACGGGTGGGCGAAGGGAACGCGGTCAGCGTCGAGATACCCGCTGCCGGCAAAACCTTCAGCGGCAAGGTGGCCGAGGTCCTGCCGGCGGCCGATCCGCAGAGCCGCGCCTTCGAGGTGAAGGTCGCCATCGTCGATGGCAGCGGCCTCAGCGCCGGCATGTATGCCAGAGTGGGGCTGGCCGGCGGGGCGCGCCCTACCCTGCTGGTGCCGGCCGCAGCGATCGTGCAGCGCGGCCAGCTGAGCGGTCTCTATGTCGTGGAGGATGGCGTCCTGCGCTTCCGTCTGGTGCGGACCGGCCGCCGCCTCGATGACCGGGTGGAAATCCTCTCCGGCCTCTCGGAGGGAGCGACGATCGTCGCCGCCGGTGCGGACCGGGCGCAGCACGGCGCTCGGGTGGAGGAGTGAGCATGGCTGCTGCGAAGCGCTCGCTGCCCACCCGCATCGTCGAGAAGTTCCTCGACGGCAACCTGTCGGTGATTCTGATCGTCCTCTCGCTGCTCGCCGGGGCCGCCGCCCTGCTGCTGACGCCGCGGGAGGAGGAACCGCAGATCGTCGTGCCGCTGGCCGACGTCTACGTGCAGATGCCGGGGGCGAGCGCCGAGGAGGTGGAGAACCAGGTCGCCACGCGTCTGGAGAAGCTGCTCTGGCAGGTGGACGGCGTCGAGTATGTCTACTCCATGTCGCGCCCCGATCTGGCGGTGGTGACGGTGCGCTTCTTCGTCGGCGAGGATCGGGTCGACTCGCTGGTCAAGCTGCACAACAAGATCCAGACCAACCTCGATCTGGTCCCCCCCGGGGTCACCGGCTGGGTCATCAAGCCGGTCGAGGTGGACGACGTGCCGATCGTCAATCTCACCCTGTTCAGCGATGATGCCTCCGACCATGACCTGCGGCGGGTGGCCGAGGAGGTGGTCGACCGCCTGCAGTCGGTGCAGAACACCTCGCTGACGACGGTCATCGGCGGCCGGCCCCGGCTGGTCCGGGTCGAGCTGCAGCCGCAGGCCGTCGCCGCCCGCGGCCTCGACCTGCTCGCTGTCCGGCGGGCTCTGGCCGCCGCCAACCTGGAGCTGCCGGCCGGCAGCCTGCAGCAGGGAAACGAGGAGATTCTGGTGCGGGGGGGGAGCTTCTTCCGCAGCGCCGCCGAGGTTGCAGAGCTGGTGATCGGGGTTTTCGACGGCGCCCCCGTCTACCTGCGCGACGTGGCCAAAGTGACCGACGGCATGGCAGAGCCGCAGACCTACACCCGGCTGCGCTTCGGACCGGCCGGCGACCCGGCTGCGGCAGCCGCCGGCACGGAGCATCAGGCGGTGCACATCGCCGTCGCCAAGAAGAAGGGGACCAACGCGGTCGCGGTGGCCGACGACGTCATCGGCGCGGTGCGCGCCATGCAGGGGACGATCATCCCCGACGGCATCGACGTGCGGGTCACCCGCAACTACGGCGAGACCGCCGACCACAAGGTCAACGAACTGATCACCCATCTGGTGATCGCCGTCGTCACCGTGCTGGCGCTGATTCTGATCGCCCTGGGCTGGCGGGAGGCGCTGATCGTGGCGGTCTCCATCCCGATCATCTATTCCCTCACCCTGCTGGTCAATTACTGGTTCGGCTACACCATCAACCGGGTCACCCTCTTCGCCCTGGTGCTGGCTCTCGGCCTGCTGGTCGATGACCCGATCGTCGACGTCGAGAACATCTATCGCCACTTCAAGATGAAGAAGGAGCCGCCCCGGGACGCTGTCCTGTCTGCCGTCGACGAAGTGCGGCCGCCGGTGATCCTGGCGACCCTGGCGGTCATCCTCTCCTTCCTGCCGATGCTCTTCATCACCGGCATGATGGGGCCCTACATGCGGCCGATGGCGATCAACTTGCCGCTGGCCATGGTCATGTCGCTGCTGGTCGCCTTCACCGTCACCCCCTGGATGACCTACCACGTCCTCAAGGGGGAATACGGCAAGCAGGAAAAGGAGTTCGTCCTCGAGGAGAGCCGCACCTATCGCCTCTACCGGCGGCTGCTCTCCCCCTTCCTCGACGATCGGCGCAAGGGATGGCTGCTGGTCGGGGCGGTGGTGCTGCTGCTCCTCGGCTCCGTGGCCATGCCGGCCCTGAACCTGGTGCCGCTGAAGATGCTCCCCTTCGACAACAAGAACGAGTTCCAGCTGGTGCTCGACCTGCCCGAGGGGACCACCCTGGAGACGACCGACGCCGCCGTGCGGGCGCTGGAGGATTACCTCGGGACGGTCAACGAGGTGACCGACTTCGAGGCCTACGTCGGCACCGCCAGTGCCATGGACTTCAACGGCATGGTGCGTCACTACTACCTGCGGCAGGGGCCGAACCTGGCCGACATCCGCATCAATCTGGCGGCCAAGAGCGAGCGGGCGCAGCAGAGCCACGCCATCACCCTGCGCCTGCGGGACGATCTGACCCACATCGCCCGGCGGCACGGCGCCGAGCTGAAAATCGTCGAGGTGCCGCCGGGGCCGCCGGTCATCGCTACCCTGGCCGCCGAAATCTACGCACAGCCCGGCGTCCACTACGCCGAGCAGATTGCCGCGGCGAAGCTGGTGCGAGAGCGGATGGCGGCGGAGGACAAGGTGGTCGACGTCGACGATACCGTGGAGTTTGCCCAGCCGCGCCTGCATTTTGTCGTCGACCGGGAGAAGGCGGCCCTCTCCGGCATCGCCGATGCCGAGATCGCCCAAACTCTGGCCCTCGCCCTGGGCGGCGAGAAGGTCGGCACCGTGCACGTCGATACCGACCGCAACCCCCTGCACATCGGGCTGCGCCTGCCCGTCGAAGAGCGCTCCTCGGCCGCGGCTCTGGCGTCCTTGTCCGTTCGCGGTCGCAACGGCCAGCTGGTAAGGCTCTCCGAGCTGGGGAGCTTCGTCGAGAAAACTCTGGAGCCGACCATCTATCACAAGAACCTGGAGCGGGTGGCCTACGTTTTCGGCGAGATGGCCGGCAAGAGCCCGGTCAACGCCGTCCTCAACCTCGCCGGGCACTTCGAAGAGAACCCCCTGCCCACCGGCACCCGCGTGGTTTGGAGCGGAGAGGGGGAATGGAAAATCACCCTCGACGTCTTCCGCGAACTCGGCATCGCCTTCGGGGCCGCCCTGGTGCTGATCTTCATCCTGCTGCTGATCGAGACCGGCTCCGTCGGCATGCCTCTGATCATCATGGCCGCCATTCCGCTGACCATGATCGGCATCATGCCGGGCTTCTGGCTGCTCAACCTGGTGGCCGACCGGCCGGTCGGCGGCTACGACACGCCGGTCTTCTTCACCGCCACGGCGATGATCGGCATGATCGCCCTGGCCGGGATCGTGGTGCGCAACTCCATCATTCTCATCGACTTCATCCATCACGCCCTGCGCCGAGGCGCGCCCCTCAAAGAGGCGATCATCGAAAGCGGTGCGGTGCGTCTGCGGCCCATTCTGCTCACCGCCGGCGCGGCGCTGCTGGGCAACTGGATCATCACCCTCGACCCGATCTTCTCGGGCCTCGCCTGGGCGATCATCTTCGGCGTCTTCGCCTCCACCGCCTTCACCCTGGTGGTGATCCCCGTCGTCTACTGGCTCATCTACGGCCGCAAGGCCGCCGAACACGAGAGGAGATTCAAGTCATGACCGTTAACCGCTACCTGCGCCTGACCGCCGGCTTCTTCATTGTGCTCAGCGTGCTGCTGGCGCATCTCCATTCCCCCCACTGGCTCTGGTTCACTGCCTTCGTCGGGCTCAACCTCTTCCAGAGCGCCTTCACGGACTGGTGCCCGATGATGACGCTGCTGCGCAGGCTGGGGGTAAGGGAGCAGGCGTGAGGTGTCGAGGTGGGTCCCGGATCCGCCCTGCCGGCTGGCGGCAGTAAATTCGCGCGCAAAAAAAGGCGTGGTCCCTGGACCGCGCCTTTTCCCAAATCCGGCTGGACCGCTACGGGCATTTCAGCGAAGGGTCTGCCTTGTCCCCTCCTGCTGTTTGAAGGCGCCGGCCAGATCGCGAAGAAGTCCGGCCAGTTTCTCCAGTTGGGCGATCTCCTGGAGGATGACCGCCGCCCGCTCGGCGTTGCTGGACAGCCGCTTCTCCGAAGTGGCAAAGTGGCTGAAGACGCGTTGGGCGGTGGCCATCTGAAAGCGGGTTGCTTCGTTGATCGCCTGGACCTGCGTCTCCCGATCGGCCAGCCCTTTGCCGAACTCGCGGTTCGCCCTGACCTGCTCGTCCATGCCTCGGGCGATCTGATCGGCGGCGCTCTTCATCTGGCTGACCCCCTCCTGAATGCGGACGATGGCGATCTGCTGCTCCTGCATGGCCCGGGCGATGGCCCTGACCGAACGCAAACTGTGCCCGGCATCATCGAGGAGAGCCTTTGCCCGCGCCCCCTGTTTGCCGGTCTGCTCGGCAATCTCTTCGGAGGCGGCAGAAGCCTGGCTCGCACTCTCGACGATCTTGCCCAGAGCCTCGCCGGTGGAGAGCGAGAGCTGTTTCCCCTTGGCGATGCGCATCCCGGTCGCTTCGACCGCCTCCGTGACTTCCCGGGTGTCGCCGCCGATCGCCTGGACAATCCGCTGGATGTCCTGGGCACTGTTGGTGGTGCGGTCGGCCAGATCGCGAATCTCTTCGGCAACCACGGCGAACCCGCGCCCCTCCTCGCCGGCCTTGGCGGCGATGATGGCGGCATTGAAGGCGAGCAATTCCGTGTCGGAGACCAGTTCCCGGATGACCTCGATGATCTTGGCCACCTCTCCCGTCTGCCGGGAAAGGCGCTGCATGGCCGTCATGGCCCGCTGGCTTTCCCCTTCGATCCGTTCCATCTCGTCCATGGAGTCCTTGACCACGTGCAGCCCGCTTTCGGCGTCCTGCTTGACCGTGCCTGCGGCCTGTGCGCTGGCAGCGGCGCCGGCACGGATTTTCACCAGGGAGTCGCCGATGTCGTCGAGGTCACGGGCCGTCCCTTCGACCGACTGAGCAATCTCGTCGGCCTGGGCAGCGACCTCGAGAACACTCGAAGCCATCTCGTCGACACTGGTGGTCGTCTCGAGGAATTTGGCATTCGAGTGTTCCATCGCCTCGGACATTTCCTCCAGGGATGCGGACAACTCGCGGGAGATGGCGGCCTCGTCCTGGGCCCGGTCGGTCAGCGTCTGCACCTGCGCCATCACCTGTTGCTGCTTCTGTTCCATGCTTTCGACGTCGGTGCGGGTGCTGCGCGCGGCGGCGAGGCCGTCATGGGCCCGCTCGGAGAGATAGCGACTCGATTCGGCCAGCGAGCGGAAGTGCGGAGCGAAGGTGTCGACCGTCGTCAGCAGCTTGCCGATCATCGCCTCGACCTGGCCGACCGACGTTTCAAGGGCCGCATGCAGGTCTTCTACCGTATCGCCGCGCGAGGTGATGTCTCCGGCCAGCGGGCGCAGCAGTTCCAGCTGTTGACGCAGCTGGCTCTTGAGGGTGATCCTGACGAAAAAAAAGAGCGCTGCGCCGACGCCGACGCCCATGGCCAAACAGCTGAGGAAGAAGGGCCAGTGCAAGGCCGCGGGTCCGACCAGTGGCGAAACGATGAAGGGGAAAAGGCTGCCGGCTACCAGGCCGGTCAGGTGGGTAGCGAAAAAGACTTTCTTCAGATAGGAGATTTTGACGAATTCGAACATCTTAAGACACACTCCCTGTCGGCGCAAAGTGCATTCTTTTTGTGGAAATTCAGGGTGTTAGCCATAACATAGAACGGCGGACATGGCAAGTGGTAAAAAATCCCCCATCTTTCCCTGGCCGCCCTCCCTGTGCTAGCATGGATCACCATGAGGGATGCTGGCCCGCTGCTTTTCGATACGCATGTTCACCTCGATGCTTCGCCGCTGGCCGAGGGTCTGGAAGAGGAAGTGCGGCGAGCCCGCCTGGCGGGCATCGGATATTTCGTCGTCCCCGGCGTCGAGCGGCCGGGATGGCGACGGGTCCTTGAGGTCGCGCAGACGGTCCGTAGCGCCTGGGCGGCGCCGGGCCTGCACCCGCTCGCGGCCGGCGAGTGGAATCCGGAGTGTGAGCGGGAACTGCAGCGGCTGCTCGTGGAGCCGAAGGTGGTGGCGGTCGGCGAGATCGGCCTCGATGCCCTTCTCCCCTCCCCTTCTCTGGCAGTGCAGGAACAGGCGTTTCGCGCCCAATTACGACTGGCGATAGCGGCTGGCCGGCCGGTGCTGATCCACTGCCGCCAGGCGACGGAGCGATTGCTGCGGATTCTGCAGGAGGAGGAGGCGAAACAAGTCGGGGGGATATTCCATGCCTTTTCGGGCAGCCTCGAGACGGCCCTCCAGGGGACCCGCCTCGGTTTCGCCATCGGTGTCGGCGGCACGGTGACCTATCCCAACGCCCGGCGCCTTCCCGAGGTTGTGCAAATGGTGCCGGCCGAGTGGATCGTCCTCGAAACTGATGCTCCCGATCTGGCGCCACACCCCCATCGTGGCGAGATCAACCGCCCCGCCTGGCTGCCGCTGGTGGCGCGGCGGGTGAGTGAGATTCGCGGCTGGAGCGAGACGGAGACGGCCCGTATCACCACGGAGAACGCCAAAAGAATTTTGAAGATTTTGTAGGGGCAGGGCTTGCTCTGCCCTGGGCGCGGCAAGCAGCGCCCCACCTCCCCTGACCCGAAGGTTTTTCACCCTATGAAACAGCATCGCTTGAGTCGTATGGAACTGCTGGTCGGCGAAGCCGGCATGACCCGCCTGGCCGGCGCTTCGGTCGCCGTCTTCGGCGTCGGCGGCGTCGGCAGCTATGCCGCCGAGGCTCTCGCCCGGGCCGGGGTGGGGCGGCTGACCCTGGTCGATTTCGACGACATCTGCCTGACCAACGTCAATCGCCAGATCCATGCCCTCGACGGCACCATCGGCCGGCCGAAGGTACAGGTGATGGCCGAGCGCTGCCGGGCGATCAACCCGCAGGCGCAGATTGAGCCGGTCAAGGCTTTCTACGAGGCGGCCAACTCGGCCGAGCTGCTCGACCGCAGCTTTGATTACGTCCTCGACTGCATCGACCACATCACCGCCAAGCTCCACCTGATCCAGAACTGCAAAGAGCGCGGGTTGCCGGTCATTTCTTCGATGGGGGCAGCCAACAAGCTCGACCCGACCAAAATTGCCGTTGCCGATCTCTTCCATACCCAGAAGTGTCGTCTCGCCCGCATCATCCGCAAAGAGTTGCGCCGGCGGGGCGTCGCCTCCGGGGTCAAGGTGGTCTTCTCCACCGAAGAGTTCCGCCCCCTGGGCGAGGCGACGGCCGGCTGCGCCGAGGACTGCGTCTGCCCCAACCGCGAGGAGCAGCGCTGGAGTTGTACCGACCGCCGGGTCATCCTCGGCAGTTCCTCCTATATCCCGCCCCTGTTCGGTCTGACCATGGCCGGGGAGGTGATCCGCAGCCTGCTCGGGGAGTAGGGGATGGATCTGCCCTTCGCCCTGCAGGCCGTTGCCCTGTTCGTCCTCGGCGCCTTCACCGGGGCGGTCAACGTGCTGGCGGGGGGCGGCTCGCTGCTGACCCTGCCGCTGCTGATCTTTTTCGGACTGCCGGCCACTGTGGCCAACGGTACCAACCGGATCGGCATTCTGTTCCAGAGCGTCACCGCCATCGGCGGCTTTCGCCGCCAGAAGATGTTGCCAGCCGGCCTGGCGTTACTGTGCACCGTCCCGGCCGTGGTTGGCAGTTACCTCGGCGCCCGACTGGCGGTCGACATCGACGATGCCCTGTTCCAGCGCCTGCTAGCGTTCATCATGCTCGGCGTTCTCGCCTTCGTGCTGCTCGATCCGGTGAAAAGGCATCGGGTCGAGCAGGTCCATTTCACGCCTCTGCGCACCGCGGTACTCATCGTCTCCTTCTTCGTAATAGGCATCTACGGCGGCTTCGTGCAGGCGGGAGTCGGCTTTCTGATCATCAGCGGGCTCCTCGCCCACGGTCTCGACCTGGTGCGCATCAACGCCGTCAAGGTTTTCGTCACCCTGGTTTTCACTGTCGTCGCGCTGGTTGTCTTTGTCGCTCACGGGCAGGTCAACTGGCCGCTGGGGCTGGCCCTGGCCGTCGGCAATGCCGCCGGCGGCTGGCTCGGCACTCACATGGCGATCAAAAAGGGACACGACTGGCTCAAGAAGGTCGTCTCCCTGATCGTCTTCCTCTTTGCCCTCAAGCTGCTGTTCGGTTGAGACGAAACGTGTCCTGCGCTGGAACGTGGACCGTTTTCCCTCTTTTCGGTCCGGCTTTTTCATGGACAGAAAACGGCTCGGCGGGGCGCGATATGGCTGCTTGACTTTCGAACCAGATGTGCTTGAATCAAAGCAAGCTGTTCAACCCTTTGACAAGGAGGCAAGTGCATGAAAGGACTCAGAATAACGGCTCTGTGCGGAGGCTGCGTGCTGCTCCTCGCCGGCGCGGCGTTCGCCGGCCAGGCCGCGAGCAACACCGGCTGCGGTCTCGGCACCATCCTCTGGGGGAACAAGGCCGACAATTCGGTCTTCTCCCAGTCGCTGCAGGCGACCACCAACGGCATCTTCGGCAACCAGACCTTCGGCATTACCTCCGGCACCCTCGGCTGTGATCAGCCGGCGAATATCGCCGCCAGCGAGCGTCTGATGGAGTTCACCGTCGCCAACATGGACAGTCTGGCGCGTGACATCGCCCGCGGCGAAGGGGAGTCTCTCGCAACGCTGGCCGAACTGCTGGCCGTTCCGGCCGAGAACCGGGGCGAATTCTACGCCAACTTGCAGGGGAATTTTGCTGACATCTTCATTACCGGTGAGGAAAGTGCGGCCAACGTCCTGGACCGCATCGTCGTTGCCAGCAACTAGATGATCTGTTCGGCATCCTGCAGTACCGAACCGCAGCGAAAGGCGAGGCGGGGGGGGTGGTTTTTCCTCCTCTGCCTCGCTTTTCTGTGTCTGCTGACCCCGGCCGCCGCCGTTGCCGGGCAGGCGGCAGGCGGTTCCTATCTTGCCGCACTTCTCGCGCAGGCACAGGAGCGTCAGCTCCACCGTGAGCGCTATTGGCATATCCTCCTGCATTACCAGCCGACGCTGGCCGGCGGCGTCGAGAGTCTGATCGACGACCCCCATTTTTTCCTCGGCGCAGATGGCAAAACCGATCCCGCTGCAGAGCTGGCGGCGACGCTCACCGCCTTGTTCAGCGTCCCGGGGGCGGGAGAGGAGGATCCCCGCTGCCGGTTCGTGGCCCGCGACGCCTGGCTGCGGGAGCGTCTGGGAATTGATCCCTTCCGCCTGCCGCCAGCGGACTGCAGCGAGTTTGAGCAGGCCCTGGCCAAGGTTGATCCGCGGTCGGCAACCCTGATCTTCCCCGGGAATCACAACAACAGCCCTGCCTCGATGTTCGGCCATACTCTGATCAATATCGATGGACCCTACCAGAGCCGTCTCCTCTCTTACGCGGTGAACTATTCGGCCTTCACCGACGAAAGCAACGGCTTCGCTTACGCCGTCAAGGGGATCTTCGGTCTTTACCGGGGCTACTACTCGATCCTCCCTTATTACGTGAAGGTACGGGAATACAACGACCTGGAGCGACGCGACGTCTGGGAATACGCGCTGAATCTCACGGCCGAAGAGGTTGCGAGGATGTTCCGGCACATCTGGGAGCTGCGCGATATCTATTCCGACTATTTTT
>DASPGW010000206.1 GCA_035620395.1 Desulfuromonadales bacterium
GACTTCGACCATGATCGCCTTGCCGTCTTTATCGAAATGGGTCAGTTTGTCTTCATTCATCGACTTTCTCCAGAGCGAGAATCTGTGTGAGACCAATCGAACTCAGGGGATCTATGGGTCAAATATGTCCCATTGGTCCCATCAGGCTTTACTCAAACACGCCTTCCAGTGCCTCGGCGGCGCTGCGCACACCGACCAACTCCATCCCTGCCGGCGCCTCCAGACTCTTCAGGTTGCCGGCCGGCAGAAAGCAACGGTCGAAGCCGAGCCTCGCCGCCTCCTTGATCCGCAGTTCGGGGCGGGAGACGGCCCGCACTTCGCCGGCGAGCCCGACCTCGCCGAACAGGATGGTGCGCTGCGGAATCGGCCTGCTCAGGTGGCTGGAGGCAAGGGCCGCCACCACCCCGAGGTCGACGGCCGGCTCGTCAAGACGTACGCCGCCGGCGACATTGAGAAAGATGTCCTGGGCGAGCAGCGAGAGCCCGACCTTTTTCTCAAGTACCGCCACCAGCAGGGATACCCGGCCGTGGTCGATCCCCATGGTGGTTCGCCGCGGGGTGCCGAAGGATGCCCCGGAAACCAGCGCCTGCAGCTCTACCAGGATAGGCCGGCTCCCCTCCAGGGACGGGACGACGGCGCTGCCGGCCGCCCCTTCCGGGCGCTCGGCGAGGAACAGCTCGGAGGGGTTGGCCACCTCGGCCAGCCCCGCCTCTTTCATCTCGAAGACTCCGATCTCGTTGGTCGAGCCGAAGCGGTTCTTGACCGCCCGCAAAATGCGGTAGGGGTGGCCGGGGTCGCCCTCGAAGTAGAGGACGGTGTCGACCATGTGTTCCAGCACGCGCGGGCCGGCAATGGCGCCGTCCTTGGTGACGTGTCCGACGATGAATGTGGGAATGCCCTCTCCCTTGGCCAGATGCATCAGGCGTCCGGCGCATTCGCGCACTTGGCTCACCGAGCCGGGCGCCGATTCGAGCGACCCGGTGAAGATCGTCTGGATGGAGTCGACCACGAGGAAGGCGGGCTTGAGCTCCTTCACCCGTTCGAAAATCGTCTCAAGGGAGGTTTCGGCCAGCAGGTAGAGCGGATCGGCGCTTACCCCGAGGCGCTCTCCGCGCAGTTTCACCTGGCGTACCGATTCCTCGGCGGTGACGTAGAGGATGGGGCCACAGCGGGCCAGTCGGTCGGCGGCCTGCAGCAGCAGGGTCGACTTGCCGATGCCGGGGTCGCCCCCGATCAGAATGAAGGAACCGGGAACAACGCCGCCGCCCAGCACCCGGTCGAGCTCGGCGATGCCGCAGCACAAGCGGTCCTCCTCGGTCGAAGCTACTTCAGCCAGGCGCTGCGGGCGGGCCGCCGACGGTATCCCCCCGCCCCGCCCGCGGAGGACCGGCTGCTGCTCCTCGACCAGAGTGTTCCACTGGTTGCAGTCGGGGCATTTGCCTAGCCACTTGGGGCTTTGCATGCCGCACTGCTGACAGGTATAGACGGTTTTCTGCTTCAAAATCCCCCCGGCGCCAGAATGAAGGTGTCCATTCTATGCGCTACGTTCAGGGGTGTCAACGAACATCCCCCACCCGGCTTACCCGCATCGTCGGATCGGGGTTTTTCGACGGCCATATCTTTCTCGTGCTGCCAGCAGTTCAGGTCTGGATTCTGTAGCGCGAAAAGGTTGCAGCCAGAGCTTGTGCCGGCGCTTTATTTCCGGTATAACCGTGCTGACTTTCGTCCGTTTTCGAACATTTCACCGACAGCGAACCCATGACCGACCTCTCCATCTCGCTCGCAAAAGCTCTCGCCCTGCGTGACAAGGGTGCCCTGCTGATCGATGCCCGCACCCCCGCCGAATACGCTGAGGCGACCATTCCTGGCGCGGTCAACGTGCCGATCTTTGATGACGAGGAGCGGGTGCGGGTGGGGACACTCTACAAGCGGCTGGGGAAGGGGGCCGCCAAGCGTCTGGCGATGGAGTTGGTGGCGCCGAAGATTCCGGCGATGGTGGCGCAGGTAGAGACGGCTCTTGCCGGGTGCCGGCCGCCGGTGGTGGTATTCTGCTGGCGCGGCGGCATGCGCAGCCGGGCGCTGACCACCTTCCTCGATCTGGCTGGCATCCCGGCGCGCCAGCTGGTCGGCGGCCACAAGGCCTTCCGCAGCCAGGTGCGGGAGTTCTTCGAGCGTGGGGAGTGGGGGCGGCTGCTGGTGCTGCGCGGCCTGACCGGGGTCGGTAAAACCAGGCTGCTGCTGCGTCTGCGGGCCGAGGGTTATCCGGTCCTCGACCTGGAGGGGCTGGCGAGCCACCGGGGAAGCGCCTTCGGCGCTCTCGGCCTGGAGCCGCAGCCGGGCCAGAAGCGCTTCGAGGCGTACCTTTGGGACGAATTGCGACGAATTCCCCCCGGCAGCTACGCGCTGGCCGAGGGGGAGAGCAAGCACATCGGCCGGCTGGTGCTGCCGCCGCAGGTTTACGAGGCGTTGCAGATTGAAGCCACCCTCTGGATCAATGCCTCCCTCGACTATCGGACACGGATCATCCTTGACGACTACCCCGCCCTCGACGGCCTGCGGGCCGCCTTCGTGCGACCGCTCAAGGCCCTGCGTCCGCGACTGGGCGGCGAGACGGTCGACCGCCTGCTCGGCCTGCTCGAGCAGGGGGAGTGGGAGGCGCTGGTACGCGACCTGATGGTCCTCTACTACGACCCCCTCTACCGGCACACCCGGCCAGAGCGGCGCATCGAGATCGACATCGAGCCGGAAGAGCAGGGTATCGTCCGTCTGAAGACCGCCATCGACCAGGTGCTGGCCGAGAAGAGACCGGCGGCCCGCCACGAAAGTGATGAAAACTAAGCCTTTCACCGCAATGGCGCCAAAGGCACGAAGAAAATCCGGAAAATTGTTTTTTTTGGAACCTTTTTGCGAGCTTTGCGTCTTGTGCGAGCAGTGCGAGCGGGCGGGTAGTTTCAGGTCTTGCCCGTTACGAATCACGGAATTTCGCAGGACAGCGGGGGATTATGAATAAAGGAGCAAGCCGGCGGGAGCCGGTACGGGCGCTGATCGTCGATGACGAACGGTTCATGCGTGCCACCCTGCGTGAACTGCTGGAAGAAAGCGGCTACTCCGTGTCCGAGGCGGCCAGCGGTCTGGGGGCACTGCAGATGGTGCGTCAGACGCCACCGGATGTCATCTTACTCGATATTGTCATGCCGGGGATGGACGGTTTTGAAACCTGCGCCGAGTTGCGGCGGCTACCGGAGAGCAAGCACCTGCCGATATTGATGGTGACCTCCCTGGAGGATGCGGGAACGATCAATCGTGCATACGCCGCTGGCGCTACCGACTATCTGCCCAAGCCGGTCAACGGCTCTCTGCTGCGGCATCATCTGCGCTACGTACTGCGGGCAAGCCGGCTTTTCGAAGAATTGCGGCAGAAGGAGGAGCGACTGGCGGTCGCCCAGCGCATCGCTCGCCTGGGAAACTGGGAATGGGACGCGGAATCTGGCGAAGTGCACTGCTCGGCTGAGGCCTTGCGGGTGTTCGGGACGCCGTCTGCCGAGGCTTCCGCCGGCCTGGCTCTGCTGCTCGATGGGGTGCACCCGGAGGACCGCAGGCGGGTCGAGAATGCCCTTGGTGAGGCTCTATCTGGGGGCGTTTCCTGCCAACTTGATCACCGTATCCTGTTGCCGGGAGGCGACGTCCGGCATGTCCAAACCCAGATGGAAGTCCGCATCGATCCCTTGCGTCGGTCCAAGCGGCTGACGGGAACGGTACAGGATATCACCGAGCGTAAACTGTTCGAGGAAAAGCTGCTGCTGGCCGGCAAGGTCTTCGACCACAGCAGCGAGATGATCATGATCACTGACGCCGCTTTCGCAATTATCGACGTCAACCCCGCCTGTTGTCAGCTGACCGGCTTCTCCCGTCAGGAGTTGATTGGCAGCGACATCCGCGTTCACCAATTAAGCCACCACGACAAGCACTTCTTCCGCCAAATCATGGAAAGGCTGGATCAGCATGGTCGCTGGCAGGGAGAACTGTGGAACCGGCGCAAGGATGGGGAAACCTTTCCGGCCCTGGTGGCCATCAGTACGGTCAGGAACGAAAAGGAAGCGATCTCCTATTACGTGACGGTCGCCTCCGACATCTCAAAATTGCGCGAAACCGAACAGCGCCTGCAACAGCTGACCCAGTTCGATCTCCTCACTGCCCTGCCTAACCGCATCCTCTTCCATGACCGCCTGGATCAGGCTCTGATCCAGGCCGTGCGCAACACCGGTGTGGTTGGCGTCCTTTCTCTGGATATCGACAACTTCAAGGAGATCAACGACACTCTTGGCTATCACGCCGGCGACCTGGTGCTGCAGATGGTAGCGAGCCGCGTGGCGAGTCGGGTGCGCAAGAGCGATTCGGTCGCCCGCCTCGGCAGCGACGAATTCGCCGTTATCCTGCGCGAACTGAACCGCAACGAGAGCGGCGCCCTGGTGGCGCAGCGTATCCTCGATGCCCTGAACAAACCGTTTGCCCTGGAAGGAAAAGAATTTTATCTCACTGCCAGTATCGGTCTGGCACTCTATCCCGACGATGCCGAGGTGGGGGAGGATCTGACCAAAAAGGCCGGAATCGCCATGTCCTTTGCCAAGCAGCAGGGGAAGAACTGCTACCAGTTCTTCTCCGCCGAAATGAACTTCCGGGCAAACGAGCGACTGCTGCTCAAGACCGGCTTGCGCCGGGCACTGGAGCGCCGCGAGTTCCTTCTGCATTATCAGGCCAAGTTCGACTGCCAGAGCGGCAAGCTGACCGGCCTCGAAGCGCTGGTCCGCTGGCAGCATCCGGACCGGGGACTGGTCCCGCCGCTGCAGTTCATCCCCCTGGCCGAGGAGACTGGCCTGATCGTCCCCCTCGGCGAGCAGGTATTGCGTCTGGCTTGTGCCCAGAACCGGGACTGGCGGCAACAGGGTTTCATGCCGACGCGGGTGGCGGTCAACCTCTCGGCCAACCAGTTCCGCGACAGGGCCTTGGTCGACGTGGTCCGCCGGGTGCTGACGGAGACCGGGTTGCCGGCGGAGGCTCTGGAACTGGAGATCACCGAGAGCGCCTTGATGCTGGACACCGACCGGGCGCTCGATACTCTGCGGAAGTTCAAGACAATGGGGATCACCATTGCCCTCGACGACTTCGGCACCGGCTACTCCTCGCTGAGTTACCTGAAGCGTTTTCCGGTCGACACACTGAAGATCGACTACTCATTTGTAAAGAACATGTTCGTCAATGCCGAGGATGCCGCCATCGTCAAGGCGATCATTGCCATGGCGCGTAGCCTGAAGATGAAGACCATTGCCGAGGGAGTCGAGACTGAGGATCAGCGGGTGATCCTGCGTGAGCAGGGGTGCGACGAGGTGCAAGGGTATGTGGCAGGCATGCCGTCGCCGGCTGCCGAGATTGAACGCTTCCTGGCCCGGAGCTGAGACAGCGGGGTGTGGTGCCGGGACAGGCAGGTGTGGGATCCGCCCTCTGCAAACCGTATTCTTTACTTTTGCCTCTGGATGCGGCGATAATAAAAAGTCTGTTCCCTTCCTCAGAAGGATCGAGCCTTGGCCAAGTCCCCCCGAAACCTTGCCTGTAACGCCCTCTGCGGCAAGTGTCTGCGCCACTGCAAGCAGCCGCCTCCAGCCGTGCTCGTCGATTGCCCGCGCTATCTCCCCCGGCCCTTCAAGATTGTCGAACACCGGTTCGACCAGTTAGAGCTGTTCGGCAAGAAAAGATAGCGGATGGCGCACCGGGCCATCGGTGCGGCCAGCGGCGATTTTCCTGCAAATAATGAAGGCGAAACCGAAAGCGGTTCCGCCTTTCTTTATTGCTGAATCCGGCCGAGGAAGTCGACCACAAAGGGGATGAATTTTTCCGGTTCGACGAGGAAGGAGTCGTGGCCGTAGTCGGAGTCGATGAGGTGGTATTCGACCGGCTTGCCGAGTTGACGCAGCGCGGTGACCACCTCCTCGGTCTGGCAGGGGGGGTAGAGCCAGTCGGAGGTGAAGGCGAACCAGAGCGACGGGCAGGCAAGGCGCGAGAGCGCCTCCTCGCGGCTGTCGAAGTTCCAGCCGACGTCGTAGAGGTCGAGCGCCTTGGCCAGGTAGAGGAAGGCGTTGGTGTCGAAGCGCTCGACGAAGTTGGCGCCATTGTATTCGAGGTAGCGTTCGACCTCGAACTGGCCGAAGAAGTCGAACATCCCGTCCCGCGCCGAGAAGCGCCGGCCGAACTTGAGATGCATGGAGACGTCGGAAAGAAAGGAAATGTGGCCGATGGCTCTGGCCAGGGCCAGTCCGTCGGCGGGGGGATGGTCGGGCCGGTAGTTCCCCTTCTTCCACATCGGGTCGTTGAATATCGCCTGCCGGGCCAGGGCGTTGAGAGAAATGGCCATCGGCGAGGTGCGGCCGGTGCCGGCGATGGGGATGATCGAACGGACGGCCTCCGGATAGAGAACCGCCCACTCCAAAGCCTGCATCGCTCCCATGCTGCCGCCGATGACCGCAAGCAGCCGGTCGAGGCCGAGGCGGTCGATGAGCAGTTTCTGCGCCCGGACCATGTCGCGCACCATGAGAACCGGAAAGGAGAGGTTGTAGGGTTTGCCGGTGCGCGGGTTGAGACTGGTCGGACCGGTCGACCCCCTGCAGGAACCGATGACGTTGGAACAGATAACGAAATAGCGTTCGGTGTCGAGGAGTTTGCCGGGACCGATCATGTCGTCCCACCAGCCCGGCTTGCGGTCGTCCTCGTTGTTGCGGCCGGCGGCGTGAGCGTCGCCGGTCCAGGCGTGGCAGACCAGAATGGCATTGGAGCGGCTGGCGTCGAGGCTGCCGTAGGTCTCGTAGGCGAGGGTGAGAGGGCCCAGCAGTCGACCGCTCTCAAGCTGCAGTTCGACGTCGAATTCGGCGTATTCGGTTTTGACGATGCCAACGGATTCGCTCAACTGTCCACCCTCTGCAAAATCAAAAAGGCCCCTTCCCACGGCGATGGGAAGGGGCCTTCGGATACGATGAATTGAGGCGGCGTATCGTTCGGGCTCCGTCCTCATCTTGCCCTCCTTCGCTGAAGCTTCGGCGGGCAGGAATTAGCACCTGACACCCGCGCCATGCGGATCGGTTGCTGTGGTTTCACAGGGCCTTTCCCTCCACCACTCTCGATAAAGACGATGCGCTATTGATTTGTAATGACGGACTTTAATGGAAAGTCGCCGGGTTGTCAAACGGATTTAACAGCCTGCGGTTGCAGGGGCAATGCATGAATTGCCCCTACGCCAATCCTGCCACCAGATCCTCCCAGAGGTCCTGGGGGTCTTCGATGCCGACGGAGATGCGCACCAGCGTCTCGCGGATGCCGAGGCTGAGCTTGGTTTCGGCGGGGATGGCGGCGTGCGACATCGACCAGCAGTGGGTGAGAATGGTTTCCACGCCGCCGAGGCTCGGGGCGATGATCGGCAACTGGATGGTCCGCAGCAGGCGCGTCACCTGCTCCTTCTCCTGCAGTTCCAAGGAGAGGACGGCGCCGGCGCCGCTCGCCTGGGCAAAGTGCCGCTCGCGCCCGGCAAAGTCGGCGAGGCCGGGATAGTAGACCCTGGCCACCGCCGGGTGCGCCTGCAGTCGCTCGGCAAGCAGTTGGGCCCCTTGCTGGGCCGCTTCCAGTCGCACCTTAAGAGTCTTGATCCCGCGCGAGAGGAGGAAGGAGTCAAAGGGGGAGAGGACGGCGCCGAAGGCGTTCTGGAAGAACTTCAGGCGCTTGGCCAGGTCGGGATCGGCAGTGGTGACCAGGCCGGCCAGCAGGTCCGAGTGGCCGCCGAGGAACTTGGTGGCACTGTGGATGACGACGTCGACGCCCAGATCGAGCGGGCGCTGCAAGAGCGGCGTCATGAAGGTGTTGTCGAGCAGGGTGAGCAGGCCCCGTCGGCGGGCGAGAGTAACCATCGCCCGCAGGTCGACGATCTTGAACAGCGGATTGGAGGGAGTCTCGAGAAAGAGCGCCCGGGTGTTGGGGCGGATGGCGGCCTCGACGACGGCGAGATCGGTCTGGTCGACGAAGCTGGCCTCGATCCCCAGTTGCGGCAGCACCGCCGCCAGGTAGCGCCAGGAGCCGCCGTAGAGATCGTCCGGGGCGACCAGGTGGTCGCCGCTTTTGAGCAGCGAGAGGGCGCTGCCGATGGCCGCCATCCCCGAGGCATAGGCGAAACCACGACATCCTCCTTCAAGCAGGGCGATCGCTTCTTCCACCTGGTCGCGACTCGGATTGCCGCTGCGGGAATAGTCGTACTCGCCTGGCTTCCCTTCCGCGTGGTGGTAGGTCGAGGCGGTGTAGATGGGGACGACGGCGGCGCCGGTGGCCGGGTCGCGGTCGCGGCCCTGGTGAACCAGCAGGGTGGCTGGGCGCATTTTCTTGTCAGTCATGGTGAAAGTCCTTTTGGCCTTTTATAGATCCTATGGGTCTTATAGATCCTATGGGTCCCATGGGACTAATAAGACCTATGAAACCTATAATTTTATCAACTCAGAGCCTGTTCCAGGTCGGCGATGATGTCGTTCACGTCCTCGATTCCCACCGAGAGGCGCAGGAGGGACTCGCTGATGCCGAGACGCTCCCGCTCCTCCTTGGGGATGTCGCCGTGCGTTTGCACCGCCGGCAGGGTCATGAGCGATTCGACACCGCCGAGGCTTTCGGCAAAGGAGATCAGGCACAGCTTCTTCAGTGCCGCCCGGGCCACTTCGGGGCTTTCGACGCGAAAGGAGAGCATGCCGCCGAACCCCTTTGCCTGCGTCTTCGACAGTTCGTGGCCGGGGTGGTCTTCCAGCCCCGGATAGTAGACGGCGGTCACCTTCGGCTGCGTCTTCAGCCAGCGGGCGACCGTGAGAGCGCTCTGGCAGTGGCGCTCCATGCGCAACGCCAGGGTCTTGAGGCTGCGGATCAGCAGCCAGCAGTCCTGCGGCGGGAGGATGGCGCCGGTGGAGTTCTGCAGGAAGTAGAGGCGTTCGCCGAGGGCCGGGTCTCTGGCAACCAGGGCGCCGGCACAGAGGTCGTTGTGTCCGCTGAGGTACTTGGTCGCCGAGTGTATCACGACGTCGGCGCCGAGGTCCAGCGGCCGCTGCAGCAGCGGGGTGAGGAAGGTGTTGTCGACGATGAACAGAAGCTTGCGCTGCCGGCAGAGGTCGGCAAGCGCCGTCAGGTCGGCGACGCCAAGCAGGGGATTGCCCGGCGTCTCCACCAGGATGGCCTTCGTCTGCGGGTTAACGGCGTCCGCCACCGCTGCGGTTTTCGTCGTGTCGACGTAGGTGGCGGTCAGCCCCAGCTTGGCGAAGACCTGGGCCAGCACCCGGTAGGTGCCGCCGTAGAGGTCTTCGGAGACGACCAGATGGTCGCCGGCGGAAAAGTGCAGGAAGAGAGTGGTCAGCGCCGCCATCCCAGAGGAAAAGGCGAGGCCACGGCTCCCCCCCTCGAGCAGAGCGAGCCCTTCCTCCAGCATCTGCCGGGTCGGGTTGCCCGAGCGGGTGTAGTCGAAGCCGGTGCTTTCTCCCACCCCGGGGTGGCGGTAGGTGGCGCTGGGGTAGATGGGAAAGCTGATCGCCCCGGTTTTCTCGTCGCGGCCGACGCCGATCTGCACGATGCGGCTGGCCAGTGAAAGTTGCGTTTTCTGATCCATGGTCATCCCCCTTGGATTTGTCCGGGGCAAAAACAAAGCCCCTTCTCGTGGGGATGAGAAGGGGCTTCGAGGGGAGTCAGGATATGTCGAATCCAGTCCTTCGAAGCTCCGTCCTCATCTTCCCCCGGAAAATTCCGGAGCAGGAATTAGCACCTGGCATCCGCGCCGTGCGGATCGGTTGCTGTGGCTTCGCAGGGCCTGTCCCTCCGCCACTCTTGATAAAGACGATGCTGTGTATGATTTTTTCTTGACCACAACTATAGGAAAACAAATTTTTATTGTCAATGGTTTTTATCGCCTACCGCATTCGTCCGAACCACGGTTGCCAGCTCAGACGATCCCCTCGAACAATACGCTGGTAAGGTAGCGCTCACCGGAGTCCGGAAGAATGACGACGATGTTCTTGCCGGCAAATTCAGGTTGTGCCGCCAGTCGGGCGGCCACGGCAGCGGCGGCGCCGCAGGAGATTCCCGAGAGGATACCTTCTTCCTTGGCCAGGCGGCGGGCGAAGTCGAGGGCTTCGTCGTTGCTCACCTGCTCCACCCGGTCGACGACCGAGAGGTCGAGGGTGTCGGGGATGAAGCCGGCGCCGATCCCCTGGATCTTGTGCGGGCCGGGCTTGAGCTCGGCGCCGGCGAGTTTCTGGCTGATCACCGGGCTGTCGGCAGGTTCCACCGCCACCGAAATGATCTTCTTCCCGCGGGTGTTCTTGATGTAGCGGGAGATGCCGGAGATGGTGCCGCCGGTCCCCACGCCGGAGACGAGGACGTCGATCTGGCCGTCGGTATCATTCCATATCTCGGGTCCGGTGGTCTGCTCGTGGATGGCCGGGTTGGCCGGGTTCTTGAACTGGTGCAGCAGCACGTATTTGTTCGGGTCGGAGGCCGCCAGCTCCTCGGCCGCGGCGATCGCGCCGGACATTCCCTTGGCCCCCGGCGTGAGAATCAGGTTGGCGCCGAAAGCCTTGAGAACCTTGCGCCGCTCGATGCTCATCGTTTCCGGCATGGTCAGGGTGAGAGGGATGCCCCGGGCGGCGGCGACAAAGGCGAGGGCGATTCCTGTGTTGCCGCTGGTCGGCTCGACGATTTCCTTGCCGGGGGTCAGCAAGCCCTTCTTTTCGGCATCCCAGATCATCGAGGCGCCAATCCGGCATTTGACCGAATAGGCGGGATTGCGTCCCTCGACCTTGGCCAGGATGGTCGCTCCGCCCTTGGGGGCGAGGTGGTTGAGCCGAACCAGAGGGGTGCGGCCGATGGAGAGGGAGTTGTCGGTGAAGATCTGGGCCATGTTGGTGCTCCTTTCGCATGGATGAGAAAATATGCTGCAGTCCTGTTTCGAACGCACTCAAGGTTTCAGGCCTGACGCAACTGATCAAGGCTACCAGAAAAACCTGGTCTTACCCGTAAAGTTCCCGGACAATCTGCTCCGCGAGGACCTCGGCGGAAGTCTGGGCGCCGTTGACGGTGATCTCCGGATTCTCGGGTACTTCATAAGCTAAATCGATGCCGGCGACGTTCCTGATCTCTCCGGCGCGGGCCTTCCGGTAAAGTCCGGTGGTGTCGCGCTCTTCGCAGACCGGAAGCGGGGTGTCGACGAAAATCTCCACGAATTCACCCGGTTCGAGGATTTCGCGGGCAGTTCGCCGCTCGCTCCGGAACGGCGAGGTGACGGAGGCCAGCACGATCAGCCCGGCATCGAGGAAGAGTCTGGCGACTTCGGCGACCCGGCGGATGTGTTCGACCTGGCCGGCGTCGCTGAAGTCGAGGTCGCAGCTGAGCCCCTGGCGCAGGTTGTCGCCGTCCAGGAGGTAGGTGTGGCGACCGAGGGAGTGGAGTTTCTTCTCGACCAGATTGGCAATGGTCGACTTGCCCGCTCCGGGCAGGCCGGTGAACCAGAGAACGCGCGGTTTCTGCCCCTTGAGTTCAGCCCGGGACTTTTTGTCGAGGTCGAGGCTCTGCCAGTGACCGCTGCCCGGCTGCAGCAGGGGCTGGTGAATCATCCCGGCGCCGACGGTGGCGTTGGTGAGGCGGTCGATGAGGATGAAGTTGCCGGTGCCGCGGTTCTCCCGGTAGGAGTCGAAGCTGATCGGCTTGCCGAGGCTGAGGCTGCAGATTCCCACCTCGTTGAGCTGAAGGGTTTTGCCCGCTTCCTGCTGCAGGGTGTTGACGTTCACCTTGAACTTGAGTTCGGCCACCTGGGCGGGGGCGGTAGAAGAGCCGGCCTTGAGCAGGTAACTGCGCCCCGGCAGCAGGGGCTCTTCGTGCAGCCAGACCACCTTGGCCTCCAGGCGGTCGGAGTGGTAGGGCCGCTCCTCCGGGCTGGCGAGGGTGTCGCCGCGGCTGATGTCGATCTCGTCGGTCAGGGTCAGGGTCACGGCCTGGCCGGCGACGGCCCGGGACAGGTCGCCGTCCATGGTGACGATGCGGGCGATGCGGCTGGTCTGTCCGGAAGAGCAGACGACCACTTCGTCGCCGGGGTGCACCATCCCCGAGGCGATGGTGCCGCAGAAGCCGCGGAAGTCGAGATTGGGGCGGTTGACCCACTGTACCCGCATGCGGAACGGCTTCTGGCCGGCGGCATCGGCCACCTGGACGGTTTCGAGGTATTCCATCAGGGTCGGTCCCTGGTGCCAGGAGGTCTTCTCGCTGCGCGTCAGGACATTGTCGCCATTCAGGGCGGAGATGGGGATGGCGGCAATCTGGTCGAAGCCGAGTCCGGCGGCGAAAGCCTCGTACTCCCGGCGGATCGCCTCGAAGCGCTCGGTGCTGTAGTCGACCAGGTCCATCTTGTTGATGGCCAGAACCACGTGGCGGATGCCGACCAGGGAGACCAGGTAGCTGTGCCGCCGGGTCTGGGTCAGCACCCCCTTGCGGGCGTCGATGAGGATGACGGCGACCTGGGCGGTGGAGGCGCCGGTGACCATGTTGCGGGTGTACTGCTCGTGGCCGGGGGTGTCGGCGACGATGAACTTGCGCTTGTCGGTGGAGAAAAAGCGATAGGCGACGTCGATGGTGATCCCCTGTTCGCGCTCGGCCTGCAGGCCGTCGAGGAGCAGGGCATAGTCGATGTTTTCCCCCTGGGTGCCGACGCGTTTGCTGTCGGCCTCCAGTGCCGCCAACTGGTCCTCGAAGACCATCTTGGAATCCCAGAGAAGTCGGCCGATGAGGGTGCTCTTGCCGTCGTCGACGCTGCCGCAGGTGATGAAACGCAGCATCGACTTTTCTTCCTGGGTCTTGAGATAGGCCAGGATGTCCTGAGCGATCAAATCGGATTGGTGAGCCATATCTAAACCTCGAATTATGAATTATGAAGGATGAATTATGAAGAAAGCCGGCTTCAGTTGTTCGTCTTCTGATGTTTCAAATTTCATTATTCATCCTTCATCCCTCATCCTTAAAAATATCCTTCCTGCTTCTTCTTCTCCATGGAGCCGGACTGGTCGTGGTCGATCAGCCGTCCCTGGCGTTCGGAGGTGCGGGTGAGGAGCATCTCCTGGATGATCTCCGGCAGGGTGGCGGCGGTCGATTCGACAGCACCGGTCAACGGGTAGCACCCCAGGGTGCGGAAGCGCACCGATTTCATCTCGACCTTCTCCCCGGCCTGGAGCTGCAGCCGTTCGTCGTCGACCATGATCAGCATCCCGTCCCGCTCGACCACCGGCCGCACCGCAGCGTAGTAGAGGGGGACGATGGGGATGCTCTCCAGGTAGATGTACTGCCAGACGTCGAGTTCGGTCCAGTTGGAGAGCGGAAAGGCGCGAATGCTCTCGCCGGGCCGGACGCGGGCGTTGTAGATGTTCCACAGCTCGGGGCGCTGACTCTTGGGGTCCCAGCGGTGGCTGGCGGTGCGGAAGGAGAAGATCCGCTCCTTGGCGCGCGACTTCTCCTCGTCACGCCGGGCGCCGCCGAAAGCGGCGTCGAACTTGTACTTGTCGAGGGCCTGCTTGAGCCCCTCGGTCTTCATGATGTCGGTATAGAGGGCGCTGCCGTGGCTGAACGGCGTGACCCCCTGCTCGACCCCCTCCACGTTGGTGTGGATCAGCAGGTCGAAGCCGCACTCGTGCGCCATCCGGTCGCGGAACTCGATCATCTCCCGGAACTTCCAGGTGGTGTCGACGTGCAGCAGCGGAAATGGCGGCCGGGCCGGGAAGAAGGCCTTGCGTGCCAGGTGCAGCATCACCGCGGAGTCCTTGCCGATGGAGTAGAGCATCACCGGGTTTTCAAACTCGGCCGCGACCTCGCGGATGATATGGATGCTTTCCGCCTCGAGCTGGCGGAGGTGGGTCATTTTTTGGCTCATATAGTCCTCTTTTTCAACCTTGGTGTAGGGGCGCAGCGCGCTGCGCCCTGGGCACGGCACGCCGTTCCCCTACAGAAATCCGCCTAGCGCTTGTGCAGTCCGCATTCCTTGTTTTCGGGGTCCTCCCACCACCAGCGGCCGGCCCGGGGATGCTCGCCGGCCCGGATCGCCCGGGTGCAGGGAGCGCAGCCGATGGAGGGGTAGCCCAGCTTGTGCAGGCGGTTGAGGGGAATGCGCTTCTTTTCCGCATAAGCCCACACCTCGGCTTCCGTCCAGGAGACGAGGGGGTTGATCTTCAGGATGCCGCCGTGGGCGGCGTCGATCTCCAGGGGGGCGATGTCGGCGCGGGTTACGCTCTGCTCCCGGCGCATGCCGGTGACCCAGCCGGCCAGGCCCGCCAGCGCCCGGCCGAGCGGCTCCACCTTGCGGATGCGGCAGCATTCGTGGCGGTTCTCCAGGCTGGCGCGGAAGGAGAAGAGACCCTTTTCCCGCTCCAGCTTTTCCACCGCTTCGCGCTCGGGAAAGTACCAGTCGATCGACACGCCGTAGCGTTCGCTCACCGCCTCGGCGACTTCGTAGGTCTCCTCGTTGAGTCGGCCGGTATCGAGGGCGAAGATGCCGACCGGGAGGTTCAGCTCCCGGACCAGGTCGATGACGACTACGTCTTCGACGCTGAAGGAGCAGGCCAGTTTGACGGGGCCACCGGCCGCCGCCAGGCCGGCCTGAAGGATTTCGGTCGCCGTGGCATTTTCGGGAAGGGAGGGAATTTTCGTTGTCATCTTCTCAATCCTTGGCAGAGCCGCGTGGCGGCGTTAGATTTTGAACCCCAGCAGGGGCCAGACAAAGCGGGCCGTCAGCAGGAATAGGCCCCAGGAGCAGGCCATGATCACGGCTCCCGGCAGGATCATTTCCCGGCTCCGCAGAAAACCGGAGGAATAGACGATGGCGTTGGCCGGCGTCCCCATCGGCAGACAGTAAGCAAGGCCGGCCGGCAGGGCGATGGCCAGGGTGATGATGCGCGGGTCCATCCCCATGGTCTTGGCCAGGGAGAGACCGATCGGCATCAGGATGGCGATCACCGCCGCATTGCTGATGCATTCGGTGAGCAGCATGGCGATCAGCGAAATGACGGCCACGGCCAGAAACGGTGAATCCTGCAGGCCGGCCAGGCCGTGACCGGCAAGCCACTGCGCCGCGCCGCTTTTCTCCAGGGCCGATGCGAGGGCGATGGCGCCGCCGTACATCAGGATCACTCCCCAGTTGACGTATTCTTCAATGGTCTGCCAGCTCACCACCCGGAAGACGAAGAGGGCGACCACGGCGAGAATGGCGATGCTGGCCAATCCCAGCGTCTTGCCGAGGAGAATCCAGCCGAGCAGGGTCAGCAACATGATCAGCGCGACGATCTTTTCGTCCCAGCTCATCCGTCCGGTTTCCAGGCGCTTGCGGTTGAGGAACAGCAGGCCCTTATCCACGTTCGCCAGGTCAGGAGGGAAGAACCGCAGCAGCAGGGTGAAGCCCAGCAGCAGCAAGGGCAGAACCAGGGCGCCGGCGGCCAGGGCCCATTCGAAGAAGGAGAAGTCCAGGCCGGTGTTTTCCTGCAGCATGCCGACGGCCAGCGGCGCCCGGGCGCCGCCGAGAAAGGTGGCGATGCCGCCGATGACGCAGCCCCAGCCAATGGCCATGAAGAGGAGCTTGCCATAGAGGCTGCGGGAGGGCTCCAGTTCCAGGCTGCGGACGATTTCGGCGACGACGGCGAACATCATGGCAGCCACCGCGTGTTCGCTCATGCAGAAGGAGAGGATTGCCGAAAGGAGAAAGACCGTCAGAACCAGGCTTTTCGGGGTTCGGCCGAAACGGGCCAGCATGGCGCGGGCCATGCGGGAGGAGAGGCCGGAGCCGGTCATGGCGGCGCCCAGGATGAAGGCGCCGAGAATAAAGAATACCGCCTCGTTGCCGAAGAGGGCGTAGGTCTTCTTGGCCTCCATGATCCCCAGCAGGGGAAGGGCGGCCATGGCAAGCAGGGAGGTGACCGCCAGAGGCAGCAGTCCGGAGACCCAGAAAAAGATGCTGACGCCAAAAACGATGAGGGAGCGATAGCCGGCCACCGAGAGCCCCTCGGGCGGGGTCAGGCTGAAGAGAACGGCACCAGCGATCAGTAGCCCGGCAAATACCTGGTAGCGCAGGGTGCGGTCCGCCAGAATCAGCCAGATCGGCCGACGGTCGATCTTCAGAGGCTTGTCGAAAACGACCGGTTCCATCACAGCCCCGCCGACTCGAAGGATTCTTCCACTTCCCTGACCCTCAGCAGTCGCCGCAGATCCGAGGTGGTGCGCAACCTGGCGTCATTGACCTTGTCGAACAGGCCGTTCACGACCCCTTTTTTCGGGGGTGGGGCAAAGGGGGTGGTGAGATAGAGCAGCGGGTGCAGGGGTTTGACGGTCACCTTCCGGCGGCGCCATCCCCGGGTGAGATGTTCGAAAATTGCCGCAATCTCCGCCTCCGGGTAGCGGGCGGCCTCATCGCCGATGGCCACCAGCGGCAGGATGTCGTCGGCCAGCAGAAGGTCGATATCCCGGACCGTGGCCGACGGGGCCTGTGCCCCGGCAAACAGGGTGGAAACGGTCGACCATCTGGGAAAGACGGTCTTGGCATAGTGCAGCGCCGCCAGTCTGCTGTCTCTGTCCCCGCTGAGCGGGATGTCGATAAAGTCGATCCCCGCCGCATAGGCATGCTCGAGAAGTTGCCGGGACGGGATGGAGTGAAACTGCCCGACCAGAAATCCCTTGAAATTCCGCTTGATCGATCTGACCAGCGCTTCTGCCTGATGGAAGTCTGCAGACTCGGTGAAGCTGAAGACGAAGAGCTCGGCCGGAGACTGGCAATCACTTTCGAAGATTGTTTCCAGCGTTTGGCGAGGCGGAAGTTGCCCACCGACGAAAAAGACAGTGTCCTGTCGGCGCAATTCGTCGGCGACAGCCGGGATAACCGGCCGGGCAATGAGGATCTTTGCTTTTGCTGAATCGACGATCATGGGCGGAGTCTTTGCCGAAAGCGGGTTGGAGCGAGCGGCCAATTGGTAAATCTGACTTTGAGGCTAATTTATTGGAGTATTTTTGTCAACAATAATTTCAGAAAAAACATGAATAAATTAGTAAACAATATCCTGGTGATTATTCTTTATTGTTTAACTGTAAAATCCCGATTTTCAAGCAAGCTTTTAGGGAGGGCGTATCGTGCCGGCCTGCCTCTCGGCCTCGGTCGTGATGCGCAAAATATGAGCAGACCTGCACTCATGTTGTGCAAGGCGTCGTTGCCGTGCCCGGCGCTGGCCGCCTAACGACCTAATTATACATGAAAATGGAGCAGGCACGGGGCTTGAAATAGGCATTCCCCTTGACGGTGACAATGGCGTCTCCGGAACACACAGACAAGGAGGTCGTGAGGCAATGGAGCCTACCCTTACATCCCTGCGCCATGGCGGCGACGTGCTTTTTCTTCTGCTCGGGGCGGTCATGGTTTTTGCCATGCACGCCGGTTTTGCCTTTCTTGAAGTGGGCACTGTTCGGAAGAAGAGCCAGGTCAACGCTTTCGTCAAGATCCTTTCCGACTGGTCCGTTTCCACCGTAGTTTACTTCCTGGTCGGTTATCCCATCGCCTACGGCATCCATTTCTTTCATCCGGCCGCCAGTCTGCTGGGGGAGACCAATGGCTACGAACTGGTGCGCTTCTTCTTCCTGCTCTGTTTTGCCGCCTGCATACCCGCTATCATCTCAGGCGGCATCGCCGAGCGGGCCCGCTTCTGGCCGCAGGTGCTGGCCGGGGCCGTTTTCGCGGGCATCACCTACCCCCTCTTCGAATCCCTGATCTGGGGTCAGAACAGCGCTGCCCTGCAGGGTTTCTTCCAGAAAACCTTCGGTGCTCCGTTTCATGATTTTGCCGGCAGCGTCGTCGTGCACTCCATGGGTGGTTGGCTCGCCCTGCCGGCAGTCCTCCTGCTGGGTGCTCGGCGCGGCCGATTCAGTCGGGGTAAAAGCCAGGCCATACCGATCAGCAATATCCCGTTCCTGGCCCTCGGCAGCTGGATCCTGGCGGTCGGCTGGTTCGGTTTCAATGTAATGAGCGCCCAGAATCTTGCGGGAATCTCCGGCCTGGTGGCGGTCAACTCCCTGATGGCCATGGTCGGCGGGGTGCTGTTTGCCCTGGTTGCCAGTCGGAACGACCCGGGTTTTGTGCACAACGGTGCTCTGGCGGGGCTGATCGCCATCTGTGCCGGCTCCGATCTGGTCCATCCGCTGGGGGCTTTTTTGATGGGCGGGATCGCTGCCCTGATTTTTGTCTTCGGCTTTCAGTGGGAACAGGAGCGGTTGCAGATCGACGATGTCCTGGGGGTCTGGCCGCTGCATGGGATCATCGGCACCTGGGGGGGGGTTGCCGCCGGCATCTTCGGGAACCCGGTGCTCGGCGGGTTGGGAGGGGTGTCGTTCTTTTCGCAATTGGCCGGAAGCGTCCTGGCAGTTCTCTACGCACTGGCAACGGGGGCTGTGGTCTACTGGGTCATCCGGCGTTTCATCGGGTTCCGCATGAGCGACGAAGCGGAATTCGCAGGTCCGGACCTCGCCATCCACCAGATCCATGCCTATCCCGAGGATTATGTGCGGTAGCGGCAGGCAGGGAGGTTTGACGGCATTTGCCGCCGCAGGTATAATAAGGGTGAAAAAAGAGTTTGAGGGGGACCGGACGCGGTTCCTCTATTCGCCCTGGTTACTTGCCCTCCTGGTTTCCAGGGTGTTTTTTGTCGACAGCGGCGAAAAGGCCGTCTCCCCATTCACGGGAAGACGGCCTTTTTTCCATGTTGCAAAAGAATCAACCCGTCAAGGCGGGGCATGTTGCTGCCGCTTGTATTCAGCCCTGATGTGTTTATGACAGCTGTTTTTTTTCTTCCTCGTGGATGAGGTGGGCAAAAGTGTAGCGGCTGAGAGTGCTCATCAATTCGCCCCGAATCTCGCGCCAGGCGCCATGGACCGGGCAGAAGACGTCCCGTTCGCAGGCGCCTTCCCGGGTCAGGCACTGATTGATGTAGAGAGGCCCCTCCTGGGCTTGCACCACATCGAGCAGGGAGACTTCCTGGGGGGGCTTGAGTAAGTAGAAGCCGCCGCCAACTCCGCGTTGGGAGCCGACGATTCCGGCCTTGATCAGGGGTTGAAATATTTTGGTGAGAAAAGCCGGAGTGATGCTCTGGGTCCGGCAGATGTCCTTTTTGAAAACGATTTCTCCGCGTGGCTGTTTGGCCAGGAAGAGCACTGCGCGGATTGCATATTCAGTGGCTCGGGTGATAAGCAAGGGCTACCTCCAATTGATGACCTTTGAGGTAATTGGTAACCCCCGGCGCGAATTTTGTCAATCACAAAGACGGGAAACCTGGGTGGGAAATGCGTAGGTCAGGCCGGAACGAGGCGCTGAATCTGGCTGATGAGAGAAACGTCGTTGAATGGTTTCTGGATGTAGCCGTCGGCTCCCGAACTTTTGACGAGTTCTTCCAGCTCACTGCTCGATTTGGTCGACATGAGCAGTACGGGAATGTGGCGGCTCGACTCCCGCTCCTTGAGCAGGCGAACTTTACGGTCGCCGTTCAGCATCGGCATCATGACATCGATCAGGATCAAATCGGGCCGGCGTGTTGCGTAAATGAACTGGTTGGCCTCGATGCCGGAATCGGTGGTTATCACTTCATAGCCGGCCCCTTCGAGGGCGTCTGCGGCAACCGCCAGAACCAGCTTGCTGTCATCTATAACCACGACGCGTTTCGCTTGCATGCTCTTCCTTCCTTGTCAGGCGGCAATTGTTCATAAATATAACGGTGTTATGTGAGATATTTATGAGGTTAACCGAGGCGACCAGGCTTGTCAAATGTAAAAATCGCGGCAGTATAACTGGCGGGTGGCGCGGCGTAGCGTCGGTTTGTCGTAAAATCAAACAAGGGTCCTGAAATGCTGCGGTCAGCTAAGCCGAATGGCCGCGAAGGGAATGCTCGCCGCATTTGCTGTCCGTAAGCTAACTGCGCCGGCCCCTCTTGACAGGTTTTGGAACAGGGGGCATTATCGGCTGACCCTCAAGATGAAGGCATCCCCGGTTCATGGCCGAGCATTTGCACTCATTGCCCGTCGTTGGCCGTTTTGCGCCGAGTCCCACCGGCCCGTTGCACTTTGGTTCTCTGGTGACGGCGGTGGGTAGCTTCTGTCTGGCACGGCAGGGCGGCGGTCGATGGTTGCTGCGTATCGAGGACCTGGATACGCCTAGGGTCGTCTCCGGGGCAGCTGACGAGATCATGCGAGTCCTGGAGGGGTTGGGCCTGGAGTGGGATGGCGAAGTGGTCTGGCAGAGCCGGCGCGTGCCCGCCTACGAAGCCGCCCTTGCCAGGTTGCGGGAGAGAGGATTGGTGTTCGCCTGTGGCTGCTCCCGGCAGGAAATCCTGGCGAGCGCCCCTCACCCCGGCGAAGAGGGCCCCCTTTATCCCGGGACCTGCCGGTCGGGACTTGCCGCCGGACGCCGGCCCCGTGCCCTGCGGATCCGGGTTCCCGACGAAGTGGTCTGCTTCGCCGATGGCCTTTTCGGTCCCGTACAGCAGTGTCTGGCCAGTGCCGTAGGCGATTTCGTGCTGAGAAGGGCCGACGGTCTGTTTGCCTACCAATTGGCGGCGGTGGTTGATGATGCCGAAAGTGGCGTCAACCAGGTGGTGCGTGGCGCCGATCTGCTGACGTCCACGCCCCGGCAGATTTTCTTGCACAGCTGTCTGGGCAACCCGCTTCCCTGCTATGTTCACCTCCCCCTGGTCCTGTCTCCGGACGGGGAGAAGCTCAGCAAGCGGCACGGCGCGGTTGTTGCCGATTCGACCCGGGAAGGGGGAAAGCTGGTCTGGCAGGCCCTGCACTTCCTCGGCCAGGAGGTACCCGCTGACCTGAAGAACGCCCCGCCCCGCACGATCCTCGCCTGGGGTGTGGCTCATTTTGCTCTCGACCGTGTCGTGTTGCATCCGGCTAACGCATGGCCTGCCTGAGGCCAGGGCCAGGTGGACTGTCGCTTGTTGAAACAGCCTGCCCCAGGTGGAGCCGACTGTCCCCTGGTTGAATTGTTTCTTCGCTCTCCCCGGAGCGAATGTTCAAAAAACTAAATTTGGCTCAAACAGATTTAAAGGAGGCCGTTGTATGTACCGATCGCTTGCCATGGTTTTGAGTGTATTGCTTCTAGCCGGATGCAGCAGTGGTTTTTTCAAGATCCCCAGGGAGGAATATCGTCAGACTGTGCGCACGCTCGGAGTGCTGCCCCTTCTGGTGGATGCCGACTCGACCATCACCCACCCCGAGCGCGAGGCGGTGGTGGACATTTTGCGCCGGACCAGCGCCGGTCGTGAAGGGAAGTTAAGCGAGCTGCTCCGGGAGAATAAGACCTACTTCGATGTGCGACCGGTGGCGGGCGACCCCCGACAGTTGTATGCCGAGGTGGTCAAGGGAAGTTCCTTGCGTGGTGAGGGGGAGGGACTTTACCGCCATTATGATTTCGCCGAGGCAAGCGTTGCCGCCCTGGCGCAGCGCCATGTGGTCGATGCCTTGCTGATCGTCATCCTTAATGGCGTGGAGCGCCAGGACAAAAGGTGGGACCGTCTTCATCTCAACTACCTGCAGTCCAATTTCAACGATATCGTGGCAACCGCCGCCGTAGTTCTCCCTTCAGGCGAAGTCATTTGGGAGTACCCCGGCACCGGTGCCGACAAGTTCCTGGCCCTGCAGTATCCCGATTTTGACGAGGCTTATTACAACAGCACCGACCAGGTCCGGGTCAAGTACATCACCGCGGCCGGTCTGGAGCGAACTTTGGAAGAGGTCGAGCGGGGGGTGTTCGGAAAAGGCGAATTTTCGCGCCGTTACCTAAGGCAATTTTCACTCATTGCTGCAGAACTGAAACCGGGTCTGCAAAATCCGTTCAAAGCGAAGGAGCCAGTTTCTCCAGCCTTAAACGGCAAGTAGCCGGGACTTGCAGTGCTGCCAAACGGGGAGGCGGCAAGGGCTTTTGTTCTTGTCGTCTCCCTTTTTTCGCAATTCTCATCGAATAATGGATTGACATGGCAGGGTAAAGGGAGTACATAGTTTTAGTGTTGTCGAACATCTCGCCATCCACGTATAAGTCTGGAACCAGGTCCTTTCGGGCACTCATCCGCATACGAAATTGAAATACACAATTAAGTCCGAATTGCTTGCCGGGCGGAAGTGCGGCTGAGAGGCATCACCGTACCGCGGCATTCTTGAGAAGGAAAATCCTTCCGCCGTTTCATTCCCATGCGTCTCATTTCCTGACCATACAGAATCTTTCAAAAAGTGAGCAAGGTAAAACTACAAGCTTGTCCGACTGGCAGTGCGGGCCGCCGTCCGGGGTATTGACCGGGCCTTTTGTCATGCCGGAGTACGGCTGAGGAGAAACCATGAACCTGAAAGAACTCAAAGAGAAGAAAATCACCGAGCTGACGGCCATTGGGAAAGAACTCAAGGTCGAAGGCGCTTCCGGCATGCGCAAGCAGGATCTCATCTTCGCCATCCTCAATGCGACTGCTGAGAAAAATGGTGCCATCTTCGGTGAAGGGGTGCTGGAAATTCTCCCCGACGGCTTCGGCTTTTTGCGGGCGCCCGACGCGAACTATCTCCCCGGTCCTGACGATATCTATGTCTCCCCTTCGCAGATCCGCCGCTTCAACCTGCGCACCGGCGATACGGTATCCGGGCAGATCCGGCCGCCGAAGGAAGGAGAGCGCTATTTCGCCCTGCTCAAGGTTTCCGAGGTCAACTTCGAAGACCCGGCGGTGGCCCGCGATAAAACCCTTTTCGACAACCTCACCCCGCTCTATCCTCAGGAGCGCATCATCCTGGAGACGCTTCACGATAACCTGCCGATGCGGGTCATGGACCTGGCTACTCCCATCGGCAAGGGACAGCGAGGGCTGATCGTCGCTCCGCCGCGTACCGGCAAGACGATGCTGCTGCAGAACATCGCCAATTCGATTACCACCAATCACCCCGAGGTCTACCTCATTGTGCTGCTGATCGACGAGCGCCCCGAAGAGGTGACCGACATGCAGCGCAGCGTCAAGGGCGAAGTCATCTCCTCTACCTTCGACGAGCCGGCTACCCGGCACGTTCAGGTCGCCGAAATGGTCATCGAGAAGGCCAAGCGGCTCGTGGAGCACAAGCGTGACGTGGTGATCCTGCTCGATTCGATCACTCGCCTGGCCCGCGCCTACAACACCGTTGTGCCCCCCTCCGGCAAGATTCTCTCCGGCGGGGTCGATTCCAACGCCCTGCACAAACCGAAGCGCTTCTTCGGCGCGGCTCGCAACATCGAAGAAGGGGGGAGCCTGACCATCATCGCCACCGCCCTGGTCGACACCGGCAGCAAGATGGACGAGGTCATCTTCGAGGAGTTCAAGGGGACCGGCAATATGGAACTCCACCTCGACCGCCGTCTGGTCGACAAGCGAACCTTCCCCGCCATCGACATCAACAAGTCGGGAACCCGGCGCGAGGAGTTGCTCCTCGACCAGACCAGCCTGCAGCGTATCTGGCTGCTGCGCAAGGTCCTCTCCTCGATGAATGTAGTCGACAGCATGGAGTTTCTGCTTGAAAAGCTTGGCGAGACCAAGAGCAATCAGGGCTTTCTCGACTCCATGAACCGGTAGATGCTCCGCGGCAGAAAGTACTTGCGGAAGGGTTGAAAAACTGATATTTTCCGCTATTCGCACCATCCCACAAACCGGCCTGTACCAGCCAGGCCGTAAGGAGACAAGGCAATGAAAGAAGGCATCCACCCCAAATACGAGGCCGTCACGGTCAAATGCCACTGCGGCAACACCTTTGAAACCCGCTCGACCCGGAAGGGGGGCGAAATCACCACCGAGATCTGTTCCTCCTGCCACCCCTTCTTCACCGGCAAGCAGAAACTGATCGACACCGCCGGCCGTATCGAGCGCTTCCGTAAAAAGTACGGCAACAAGTAAGGCCGCAGACGGCCCTGCGGGGCCGTCTCTTTTTTTGGGGTGCTTCGGGAATTCTCCTCGACGTCTCTGCAACGCCCCGGCTTGCCGAGGCGTTGCAGAGACGCTTAAAGGAACCATGCTCGTCCAGCTCTTGACCCATACCCCGGAACCGGAGCAGGTTGTCGCCGCTGCGGCCCGTCTCTGCTACTCCGCAGCCACCGTCGACCAGCTTCTGGAAAAAAGCCGTGCCGACCGGGAGGCGCTGCTCCGGAAGATCCTTTCCCTGGGCCATTTTTCCGTCCTCGAACACGTCACCTTCTCCTTCGGGGTCGAAGGGATCAGCCGGGCCTGCTCGCATCAATTGGTCCGCCACCGTCTGGCGTCCTATTCCCAGCAGAGCCAGCGCTACGTTTCCCACAAGGAGCGTTTCGCGGCCGTGACCCCACCATCTATCGCCGAACGGCCCGAACTCGCCTCCCGCTACGCCGCCCTGCTCGACGAGATCCACGGGACCTACCGGGAACTTCTCGCGGCAGGCATTCCAGCGGAGGATGCCCGCTTCGTTCTGCCCAACGCCGCCGAAACCAAGATCGTTGTGACCATGAACGCCCGTGAGCTACATCATTTCTTCAACCTGCGCTGCTGCCGCCGGGCGCAGTGGGAGATCCGCGCCATGGCCAGGGAGATGCTGCGGCTGGTCCGGATGGCGGCGCCGATGCTTTTCGCCACAGCGGGGCCCGGCTGCCTGCGGGGGAGCTGCCCCGAGGGGGCGATGAGCTGCGGGGCGATGGCCGAGGTTCGGAAGGAATACGCGGAATTGTCGTAGGGACGGACTGCGTCCGCCCTGGGTGCATGCTTTTGCCCCTACCTTGGATAAACCATTGATGTTCAAAAAACTAGAAGAAGTCGTCGACCGTTTTCGCGAAGTCGAGGGCCTGCTCTCCGACCCCGCCGTGGTGGGGAACCAGGAGAAGTTCCGCTCCCTGACCCGTGAGCACGCCGAACTCTCGGAGATCGTCGAAACCTACGGCTGCTACCGGAAAGTCTGCGACGATCTCGAGGGGAATCGTGAACTGCTCCGCGATGCCGACCCCGAGGTGCGCGAGATGGCGCGTCTGGAGATCCCGGAGCTGGAGAGCCAACAGGAGGCGCTCGCCCGGCAGCTCACCCTGCTGCTGCTGCCGAAGGACCCTAACGACGAAAAGAACATCATCCTCGAGATTCGCGCCGGCACCGGCGGCGAAGAGGCGGCGCTGTTTGCTGCCGATCTCTTCCGCATGTATTCACGTTACGCCGAGCGAAAAAACTGGCGGGTGGAAATCATGAGCGCCTCCGAGTCTGATGCCGGCGGCTTCAAGGAAATCATCGCCCTGATCAGCGGCCTGCGGGTCTATTCGCGGCTCAAATTCGAAAGCGGCACCCACCGGGTACAGCGGGTGCCGGAAACCGAGGCCCAGGGGCGCATCCATACGTCGGCCTGTACGGTTGCCGTTCTCCCCGAGGCCGACGACGTCGATCTCGATATCGATCCCTCCGATTTGCGCATCGATGTCTACCGGGCTTCCGGAGCCGGCGGCCAGCACGTCAACAAGACCGAGTCGGCGGTACGTATAACCCATATTCCGACCGGCGTGGTCGTTGCCTGCCAGGACGAGAAATCGCAGCACAAGAACAAAGCCAAGGCGCTCAAGGTTCTCAAGTCGCGGATTCTCGACAGCATGATGGCGGAGCAGCAGGCGAAGATGGCCGCCGACCGCAAGAGCCAGGTCGGCAGCGGCGACCGCAGTGAACGGATACGCACGTACAATTTTCCCCAGGGCCGCTGCACCGACCATCGTATCGGCCTGACCCTCTATCGTCTCGAGAGCATCATGCAGGGAGATATCGATGAAATCGTCGATGCCCTGAACGCCGATTTCCAGGCTGGGTCCCTCGCCGGCCAGGAGGATTGAGATTGGCCGAGGTCTGGACGGTTCTCAAGGTTTTGCAGTGGACTGCAGATTACCTGTCGCAGAAAGGCGTCGAGAACGGACGGCGGGATGCCGAACTGCTGCTGGGTGCTACGCTCGACCTCGACCGGGTGGGCCTCTACCTCAACTATGACCGCCCTCTCGCTTCGGCAGAACTCGCCGCCTTTCGTGAGCGGGTCGGTCGCCGGGCCCGGCGCGAGCCCTTGCAGCACATCCTGGGCCGGACGGAGTTCTGGTCCCTCTCTTTCGTTGTCACACCGGCGGTTCTTATCCCTCGGGCAGATACAGAAGTGCTGGTGGAAGAGGCGCTGAAACGGGCGGCCGGCGCCTGTTCGATCCTTGATGTCGGAACGGGCAGCGGTGCCGTTGCCGTCGCCCTGGCCCACGAGCTTCCGGCAGCGAAGGTGGCGGCGATGGATGTTTCGGCCGAGGCATTGGCGGTGGCGATGCAAAATGCCCGCAGCAATGATGTCGAAGGGCGGATAAGGTTTCTGCAGGCGGATATGGGAGCGCTCCCTGGTGGGCCCTACGATCTGATTGTCGCCAACCCCCCCTATGTCCCCGATGGAGAGATATCCGAACTGATGCCCGAAGTGCGCGACTTCGAGCCGCATCTCGCCCTGAGCGGCGGTCGGGACGGCCTCGACTGTTACCGGCGTCTGCTGCCGGCCGCCGCCGCCTGTCTGAAGCCCGACGGGTGGCTGTTGGTGGAGGTTGGCTGCAGGCAAGCGTTGCAGGTCACTGAGCTGTTTCAGGCCAACGGCTTCGCCGAGACCTTTACGGCGCGCGACCTGGCCGCTATCGAGCGGGTAGTCGGCGGACGGCTGGCGTAGGGGCACATTGCATGCGCCCTGGGCGGACGCAGTCCGCCCCTACACATACATGATTAATGAGGTCACTCCTTGGACAAGCTGGTCATCAAAGGCGGCAGGAAACTCTCCGGCGAAGTCAGTGTCAGCGGCTCGAAGAACGCTGCGCTTCCGGTCTTCATCTCCACCCTGCTGGCTCCCGGCGCGAACGAAATCCGGAACGTTCCGTTCCTGCGCGATATCAATACCACCATCAAGGTTCTCGAGTCCCTGGGTGCCGTCATCGAGGGCCGGGGGCACGTCGTGCGTATCGATACTTCCGGTGTCGATAACCACGAGGCGACCTACGACCTGGTGAAGACCATGCGCGCCTCCGTCCTGGTGCTGGGACCGCTGCTGGCTCGCTTCGGCCGGGCGCGGGTATCGCTGCCCGGCGGCTGCGCCATCGGTGCCCGTCCGATCAACCTGCATCTCAAGGGGCTGGCGGCGCTGGGCGCAGAGATCAACCTGACCCACGGCTACGTGGAGGCGAAGGCAAAACGGCTGAAGGGCGCGCGGGTCAACTTCGACATCTCCACCGTCGGCGGCACCGAGCAACTGATGATGGCGGCGGCCATGGCCAAGGGGGAAACCATCCTGGAGAATGCCGCCCGCGAGCCGGAGATCGCCGAACTGGCCGAGGTGCTGACCAAGATGGGTGCCCGGATCGAGGGCGCCGGCACCGATACTATCCGGATCATCGGTGTTGAGGCACTGCAGCCGGTCACCCACGCGGTGATGCCGGACCGGATCGAAGCCGGGACCTTCATGATCGCCGCTGCGATCACCGGCGGCGACATCCGCATCAGCAACATGCGCCTGGAGCATCTCGATGCCCTGGTCTTCAAGCTCCAGGATGCCGGCGTGGAGGTCACCAACCGGGACAACATCGTGCGGGTCAAGGGGCCGCGACGGATCAACGCCGTCAACATCAAAACACGGCCCTATCCTGGGTTTCCCACCGACATGCAGGCCCAGTTCATGACGCTGATGTGCCTGGCCGACGGTGCCAGCGTCATCTCCGAGAACATCTTCGAGAACCGTTTCATGCATGTCGCCGAACTGCTGCGCTTCGGTGCCGATATCGTCGTCGAGGGGAATGCCGCCACGGTCAAGGGTGTGAAGAAACTCTCCGGGGCCCCGGTCATGGCGACCGACCTGCGCGCCAGCGCCTCACTGATTCTCGCCGGTCTGGCGGCGAACAACACCACGGAAGTGTCGCGCATCTACCACCTCGACCGGGGTTACGAGCGGATCGAGGAGAAACTTCGCTCCCTCGGAGCGGACATTGAGAGAGTCAAGGAACCGATGTAGAGGAGCAATTTATTGGGTTCCGGGCGCGATGAGTCAAGCCTCTACGAGGAATTTAAAACCATGAGCGATTACATCACTTTCGCCCTGCCCAAGGGGCGTATCATGCAGGATTCGATGGCGCTTTTCGCCAGAATCGGCATCACCTGTCCGGAGATGGAGGGGGAGAGCCGCAAACTGGTCTTCGAAAACCGCGAGAGCAAATTCCGCTTCATGGCAGTGCGCGCCACCGATGTCCCCACCTACGTCGAGTACGGCTGCGCCGACCTCGGCGTGGTCGGCAAAGATACCCTGCTCGAACAGGGAAAGGATCTTTACGAGCCGCTCGATCTGAAGTTCGGCTACTGCCGCATGGTGGTGGCAGAGCCGGTGGAGTTGCGCCGCGAAGACGATCCCGCCAACTGGTCGAATATCCGGGTGGCGACCAAGTACCCCAACGTCACCGAGCGTTTCTTCGCCGCCAAGGGGATCCAGGTAGAAATCATCAAGCTCTACGGCTCGATCGAACTCGCCCCGCTGGTAGGACTGTCGGAGCGGATCGTCGATCTCGTCTCGACCGGCGCGACACTGCGGGAAAACGGCATGGTCGAGGTGGAGACCATCGCCGAGATTACCAGCCGCCTGATCGTCAACCGGGCCAGCCTCAAAACCAAGCACCGGCGGATCACCGAGATCATTGAAGGGCTGGAAAAGGTTGTGGCCGAGGGTCGGTAGGGGCACTGCCTGCTGCGCCCGGGGCAGGGCAAGCCCTGCCCCTCCAATTCCATGCGAGGGTAGTCATGATTCAGTTACTGCGCTTTTCCGACCCTGAATTCGAGACAGCGTTCCGCCGGATCGTCGAGCGGGGCGCGGGGACGCCGGCCTCCGTCGAGGAGACGGTTGCCGCGATCATCGCCGACGTGCGCCGGCGCGGCGATGCCGCCCTCTTCGACCATACGGCCAAGTTCGACCGGCTGCAGTTGACGACGGCGACGATGCAGGTCACTCCGGAAGAGATCGACCGGGCTCTGGCGGCAACCAGCCAGGATTCGCTCGACGCCCTGAAGCTGGCGGCCGGCCGCATCGCCGATTACCACCGCAAGCAGAAGACCGAGACCTGGCTCTCCACCGACGAAGCGGACATCCTCGTCGGCCAGATGGTGCGCCCCCTCGACCGGGTGGGCATCTACGTCCCCGGCGGCAAGGCCGCCTATCCCTCGTCGGTGTTGATGAACGCGGTGCCGGCCAGGGTGGCGGGGGTGGCCGAGGTGATCATGGTCGTGCCGATGCCCGGCGGCGAGGTCAATCCCCATGTGCTGGCGGCGGCGCATCTGGCGGGGGTCGACCGGATATTCAAGGTCGGCGGCGCCCAGGCCGTGGCGGCGCTCGCCTACGGCACCGAGACTATCCCAAGGGTCGACAAGATCACCGGCCCCGGCAACATCTACGTCGCCACCGCCAAGAAGATGGTCTTCGGCCAGGTCGACATCGACATGATCGCCGGTCCCAGCGAAATCCTGGTGATCAACGACGGCAGCGGCGACCCCAGGCACATCGCCGCCGACCTGCTCTCCCAGGCCGAGCATGATGAACTCGCCTCGTCGGTTCTCGTCACCACCGATGAAAAGATGGCGGCGGCGGTGCAGAAACAGGTCGAAGCGCAACTTGCCTGCCTGTCGCGCCAGGCCATCGCCCGGCAGTCGATCGACCGTTACGGAGCGATTGTCGTGGCTCGCGACCTGGAGGAGGCGATCGCCTTTTCCAACCGCATCGCTCCCGAACACCTTGAGCTGGCGGTGGCCAATCCCTTCGAAATTCTGCCGCTGATCCGCCACGCCGGGGCGATCTTCATGGGCCACCACACCCCCGAGGCGGCCGGCGATTACCTGGCCGGACCCAACCACACGCTCCCCACCGGCGGCACTGCCCGCTTCTTCTCGCCGCTGGGGGTTGACGACTTCGTCAAGAAGTCGAGCCTCGTCTCCTTCTCCCGGCAGGGGCTGGAGCGGCTCGGCCGTGCTATCATTCATATCGCCGAACTGGAAGGGCTGGAAGCCCATGCCCGTTCCGTTGCCATTCGACTCAAGGACTGAGGGAGGTCTGCTGTGAGCCGTACCGCCATTGTCGACCGTAACACCGCCGAGACCAATTTTCACCTCAAGCTGGTGCTGGACGGTTCGGGCCAGAGCGACATTTCGACCGCCGTCCCGTTCATGGATCACATGCTCACCCACGTGACCCGGCACGGCTTCTTCGACCTCACGGTGCAGGGGACCGGCGACACCCACATCGATGACCACCACACCGTCGAGGATCTCGGCATCTGTCTCGGCAAGGCGTTTCGCATGGCGCTGGCCGACAAGTCGGGCATCCGCCGCTACGGGCAGGGGAGCATGCCGATGCACGAGGCGCTGGTCTCGGTCAATATCGACTTCTCCGGACGCCCCTTCCTGGTCTACAACGTCGATATCCCCAAGACCAAGGTGGGCAACTTCGACACCGA